>NZ_LIRE01000139.1 GCF_001402795.1 Pseudanabaena sp. 'Roaring Creek' | reverse complement strand
GGTGGCGGCGCGAAGCGCCGCCACCCATCTTTAGGGTTTTGAGTTGCGCTCAAATATTTTCCACAACAAAATTAAAAGCGCAAAATAAAGCTACTGTCCCCCACTTCAGATAGACTAATGAAAGAAAGTAACTAAAAGTGTTATGGCGACTGTTTCTGAGAATACGAAAAGCACACAAAACGGCACACAAAACGGCACACAAAAAGCTACAGCCGAACCGATCGTGGATGGCAGTGAAAATCTTGGTGTAATCGTCAGACGCAAAACTCGCCCCGTCCAAGTGGGTAATATCACCATCGGCGGAGGAGCACCTGTCGTGGTGCAGTCGATGATTAATGAAGACACCCTCGATATAGATGGCTCGGTAGCAGGAATTCGTCGCTTGCATGAAATTGGCTGCGAAATTGTCCGCGTCACCGTCCCCAGTATGGCTCACGCCGCCGCCCTCTCAGAAATCCGCCAAAAGCTTAAACGGACTTATCTTGATGTGCCTCTGGTCGCCGATGTCCACCACAACGGTATGAAAATTGCCCTCGAAGTCGCCAAGCATATTCATAAAGTCCGCATTAATCCAGGACTATACGTATTTGAGAAACCCAAGGCAAATCGTACCGAATATACCCAATCAGAATTTGACGAGATCGCCGAAAAAGTCCGCGACACCCTCAAGCCGCTTGTTTTGTCTCTCAAGGAACAGGGTAAGGCAATGCGGATCGGCGTAAACCACGGTTCTCTCGCCGAGCGGATGCTATTTACCTATGGCGATACGCCTCAGGGTATGGTCGAATCCGCGATCGAGTTCATTCGCATTTGTGAAGATCTGGATTTTAAAAATATCGTTATCTCCATGAAGGCATCCCGCGTCCCCGTGATGATCGCCGCCTATCAATTGATGGCTAAGCGCATGGATCAATTGGGTATGGATTACCCCTTGCATTTAGGAGTAACGGAAGCGGGTGATGGGGAATATGGTCGGATCAAGTCCACGGCGGGTATCGCCACGTTACTATCCCAAGGAATCGGCGACACTATTCGGGTATCGCTTACAGAAGCGCCAGAGAAAGAAATTCCCGTCTGTTACAGCATTTTGCAATCTCTAGGGCTGCGCAAAACAATGGTGGAATACGTCGCCTGTCCATCTTGCGGTCGTACCCTATTTAATCTTGAAGAAGTTCTACATAAAGTCCGCGAAGCCACCAGTCACCTAGTCGGTTTAGACATTGCCGTGATGGGCTGCATTGTCAATGGCCCCGGGGAAATGGCCGATGCCGACTATGGTTATGTTGGTAAAACTCCAGGCACCATTTCTCTTTATCGTGGCAAGGAAGAGATCAAGCGTGTACCTGAAGCGGAAGGGGTAGAACAATTAATTGCTCTCATTAAATCTGATGATCGCTGGGTCGATCCTTAAATTTTAAAAATCCCGATCAAAGCCAAGAAGAGAAGGGCGAAGCAAAGCTCCGCCCTTCTCTTCTTGGCTTTGTATTAATCACTTGAGCACAGCTATGTATAGCTGTTGGAGATTAACTGCAATTTTGTTCCAAGTGTAATGTTCGGCAATATATTTTGCAGCCCGATCGCCTATTTGTTGATTAACTTGAGGTTGATCGAGACTTTGGGCGATCGCGGCGGCGATCGCATCAATCTCCAAATCCACCACCCAGCCTAATTGTTGTGATCGGACTAGCTCGGCGAGGGCTACCCCCTTAGTTATGAGTACGGGAGTCCTTGCGGCAAGGGCTTCTAAAACCGATACCCCAAAATTTTCTGAATGGGAGGTCAAGACATAGAGGTCTGCTCCTTGCAGACAAATATTTTTGTTAATCCCTGTAACAAAACCCAATTTGAAAGTGCGATCGCCTAAATGATTGGCTTGGAGCAGTCGCTCCAATACTGCCTCATATTCTGGATCGCCACTACCCGCCAACACAAACGCAAAATGGCGATCGCGCAATTTACTGAGCGCGGGAATCAGGTAATCTAGCCCTTTTTTAGGATGGATTCGCGACAAAAAAAGCAGGATCGGAACTGGAGAGGGAATATCGAGCATTCGATGTAGCTGCTCTCTTGCATCGGCGATCGCTGGAGGTATTTGCAAACCCAGCGGCAGAACGATAGTTTTTAAAGCCCAACCCAGTAGTTCTATTTCTACCTGCTCTTGCCTTGCTGTCACATGAATCGCTTTAGCGCCAAATAAATTCGCTTTTTCGAGCAAGTTCAGGTAAATATGCTTTTTTTGCGCTCCTTGCTGCAATGACCATTGACATAGCAATCCATGGGGACTATTAACATAGGGAATATTTTGCTGACGCGCGATCGTCATAGCAATGGTTGCAGGATAGGAAAAAATTGCATGAACATGAATGAGATCGTAATCGCGGAGATGTTGCCACAACCAAATTGTTAAGCTGCCTGAGAAGGCAAACTCGCGCATAGCGTGAATAGGGGGCGAGAATCTGGGAAAGAACCTTACAGGCACTTTTTTGCCTTCGACTTCATATTCAATCAATCGGTGGAGCGGAACATCTAGCAAAGTCTTACCATTATCATTGGTCGTTACAATTTCGGCATCTATACCAATATCCCGTAAGCCCTTAACCATCTCCATGACAGCAATACTCGTGCCTCCTCTCACCGCCGCAATAGATGGAACTAGATGCAAAATTTTCATAGCTTATGGGGAACTGACATGATGCCTAACTACTGATGACTAGCTACTGATGACTAACAAAATCTAAATAATCATCTCGATGGGCAACTTCTAAAAGATAATTACCGAGTACAAGATATAAAAGCACCGCCAGAATGGAAAAGGTCAAATTACCGAGTAGATAGGCTTCCGAAATACCGCCAACAAGTAAAGACAACAGTCCAGCCATAACGGCGCTACATTGGAGGTAGTATTCTGGTCTAGCTTTGCACAATCGATCGAGCCTATATATCATTTGCAAACTGCTCAAACCAAACATGAACATGGGAACTGCACCAATTAAGCCCAAACTTCCCAATACCCCCAACCACGAGCTCTCACCAAACAGAAGGCGATCGCCTTGAAATGGAGCACCAAACAGGGGATTTTCAATGAAGAGGTTCAAGTAACCATTCCAAACATTTTCGCGCGTATTGCTATCTAAGTTATCCCATTTGTCCACTGTACTGGTGAAAATGCCCGTGGTGTCAGCATCGCTGGGACTGAGGAATGGCAAAGTAATTGCCGCGATCACACCGATAAATAGGGCAAGCTGTAATAGGTTCCCACCTCGATAGCGGAAAAACATTAAGACTGAAACCACTGCCATGATTGCCCCAGTTCGCGAGGCAGTCATTAACAATGCAAATATCGACATGACCAAAAGCCCAATCCATAGACCTCGCATCCATCGGCTTTGTTCGCGCTGAAAGTAGAGAAATAAGAAGGAAGGAATTGTCGCGGTAATCAAAACAGCCGCATGGTGTGGGTTACCTGTAGTACCTAAAAACCAACCATGCACAAAGGTAATCGCATAGGGATCGATTAATGCTTGATAGCCATTAGCAATAATAAATATTGTGCCCACCATCGCGATCGCCCAGATACCTAACTGAAAATTGCGATCGTCCTGTAGCCACCGCGATGGTCCCCACAAAATCGACCAAACTAATCCACCAAACGTAGTCGCACTTAAAAAAGCAAAGCCTACATCCCCATAAATTAGGATTTTAATGAAAATCATGCATTGAACTAAGACAATGTAAATTACAGGTTTAGGAATAATTTTTTGCCGCCAGTAACTTTTAGTCTTTAAGGCAACAATGATCAGCATTAACAATAAAACGATCGCTAATGGTCGCCCCACCTCGCGAATTTGCTGAAGTGGAAAAACTAGCGATGGCGGCTCCTTAATAAATTCATCGGCGAACTTGCTCAGAGAGGCCGCAAATCCAAAAATCGAGACCAAAATCCAACTTAAAAGTGGACGTTTCTGATCGGCTTGTAAGGCTAGAACTAAACCACCACCTAAGAGCATCAAACCTAAGGGAGTAGTAATAAATTCAACTAATTGATTTACAAAATCCATAAGGCGAGTAATTTTTTGCTGTTGGCAGAAAAGTTAAGCGATCGCTTGTTGTCAGTGTAATGGATGAAGCACAGAATTGAAGATGGCGATCCATCGCTGCGCCCATATTTCCGATCTATAGGGCTGGGCTAAATCTTGGGAACGAGTTCCCCATATTGCTAACTCACGATCGTGATTGTGATCGTGATTATGAATTTTTAGCAAAGACTTAGCTAAAGCCTCAGGGCGATCGGGGGGAATAATGATGCCATTATATTCAGAGCGAAGCACTTCTACCGCCGAACCACATACCTGAGTGCAGATTATAGGCAATCCTGCGGCCGCCGCTTCCACTAAAGCTATGGGCCAAGGATCGAATCGGCTCGGTAACACAAAAGCCCCAGCCTGTAGCCAAATATTTTTCATTTCGTCAGGCTGGACAAAACCTCGGTTGATAATACCTACTTGATCCTGTAGATAGGATTCGAGATCGCCCTGACCGCAGCAAACTAAATCCCAAGGATCGCTAACTTGCGATCGATAGAGACGGTAGGCTGTCACCAGCAGATCGATCGCTTTATCATGGCTGTAGCGACCGACAAAGAGGAAAGAACGCGGCCAAGGCGATCGCTTTCTTGCTTCGAGCAGAGGTGCGTAAGCCTCGTAGTCTATGCCATACAAACCTAACGAAATATTTTCCAAAGGGATGCCCAAACGATAGGCATATTGCCAACTCCGTTCGCCAGTGACGACCACACGCGCCATCCGTTTTAGATAGGAACGCAATATCCAAGGGGCTAAATGCTGCTTCCAGTTTCCCCACCAAGGGGTATCCATGCCCATAATTAAGGGAATATTTTGCAGATTTTTAGCAAAGGCTAATTGCCGATAGGGATGATGAAACCAACCACATAAAACGATCGCATCGGGATTTTGTTGGCTTATCAATTCCTTAATTAATTTTATGTCGTTGCGCTCCTGCAAGTCTAAAAGACGACAGGGGATTCCCTGCATTAACCCATCAGAAAATGCGGTCTGAGTTCGTGCTTGAAAAGCAATCACAAATAGGTCAATCTCTGGCATTGCCATTAGGGAGCGCCAACAGGCTGCCATATATCCAGAAATATCAGACCAACAAAAGACAATCTTCAGGCTCATATTTACTCATAATACCAAAGCTCAAAATGGCTACGCCATTTTGAGCTTCGAAAACCCTTACTAGGTTTGGTTTTTAATTCACGAAAGTGTTGTCATATTTTCTTAAAAACCAAAACCAGAAGAGTGTACCGCCCGCGTAGCGGGCGGTACACTCTTCTAGGTTTTAAGTTAGTAATAAGAAGAAGGTGGCACTTTGTGCCACCTTCTTCTTATTAACCGTGACTCCTGCGCAGCGGGAAACACAGTCAGAACTTAATTACTCATGGCAGCTTGCTTATTAAAGGCAAATTGTTGGAGAATGCGATCGCAGATTTGACCGCTAGATAGACCGAGGGAATTAAAGGACTGCTCTGGGGAAGCATGTTCGACCAGAATATCGGGAACGCCAATGCGATAAACGGGAGCCAACACATTCGCATCATTCAAAGCTTCCAAAACCGCACTACCAAATCCACCCATCAAGCAACCTTCCTCAAGGGTGACCACCTTACCAATTTTTTGGGCAAGGGGCAGAATTAGCTCGGTATCGAGAGGCTTCGCAAATCTGGCATTAACCACCGTGGCGCTAACTCCATGCTCGTTGAGAAGTTCCGCCACCTGTAGAGAAGGATAAACCATCGAGCCATAGGCTAGGAGCAGTACATCTTTCCCTTCGCGCAATACTTCAGCCTTGCCAATTGGTAATGGCGCGATATCTTCGTCTTGTAATGGTGCGCCTACGCCATTACCGCGAGGATAACGCATGGCAATCGCGCCATTGTGAGTTAAGCCCGTAACGATCATGCTCTGCATTTCGGCTTCGTCCTTAGGAGCCATCAGCACCATATTAGGAATGCAGCGCAGATAGGCAATGTCATACATCCCTTGGTGTGTGGGTCCATCAGCACCAACGATACCTGCGCGATCGAGACAGAAGAAGACGGGTAAATTCTGGATACAGACATCATGGATAATCTGATCGAAGCCACGTTGGAGGAAAGTGGAATAAATCGCCGCAACGGGGCGCATTCCTTCACAAGCCATACCCGCAGCCACGGTGATCGCGTGCTGCTCCGCAATGCCGACATCGATAAATTGATTAGGTAAGGCGGCTTGGAATTTGTCTAAACCCGTCCCCGTAGACATCGCGGCGGTAATAGCGACAATGCGCTTGTCATGCTCGGCGAGTTTGATCAGCGTATCCGCAAAAACCTTGGAATAGCTAGGAGGTTTGGGCTTGCTGGAAGTGGATGGCTTCGCTTTGCCTGTGGCGAGGTCAAAGGAATT
Organism: Pseudanabaena sp. 'Roaring Creek'; assembly: GCF_001402795.1. Classification (GTDB taxonomy): domain Bacteria; phylum Cyanobacteriota; class Cyanobacteriia; order Pseudanabaenales; family Pseudanabaenaceae; genus Pseudanabaena. The sequence continues at coordinate 2,783 of NZ_LIRE01000139.1, read as the reverse complement.
TTGGGCATGATAGCCAACGCGATCAGCTTCAGCATAGCTATAACCCTTGCCCTTAGTGGTACTAACGTGAACCATGACAGGTCCCGTGAGCGTATGTGCCATCTTAAAGGTATCGATCAATTCCCTGAGATTATGACCGTCCACAGGACCAATGTAAGTGAAGCCAAGTTCTTCAAACACAGCTCCCACCTTATTTTGAACCATGGTGACAATCTTGAGATTGTCCTTGATGCGCTCGATTTCGGGACTGATTTGTTCGCCAACAAAGGGAATATTGCGGATCTGTCCCTCAATATTGTTGGTAATGAATTTCATCGGCGGACTGAGGCGCATTTTATTCAGATACTTAGGAATAGCCCCTACGTTGGCAGAAATCGACATTTCATTGTCATTGAGGACAACTAATAAATTAGTTTTGGGAAGATGTCCTGCATGGTTGATTGCTTCGAGCGCCATTCCGCCCGTCAAGGAGCCATCCCCAATGATCGCTACGGTTTTGTAATTTTCGCCTTGCAAGTCGCGGGCGATCGCCATACCGAGGGCAGCCGAAATACTGGTGGAAGCATGACCTGCGCCGAAATGATCGAATTCACTTTCACGACGATTGAGATAACCTGCTATACCGTCCTTTTGACGTAAGGTATGGAAGTTTTTGTAACGACCTGTGATCAATTTGTGGGGATAAGCCTGATGCCCAACATCCCAAACCACTTTATCGCGATCGAGATCGAGGGTTTGATATAAAGCGAGGGTCAATTCAACTACGCCTAGCCCAGGACCGAGATGTCCGCCTGTTGCCGCGATCGTTTCTAAATGCTTTTGCCGAATTTCCTTGGCTATAGACTCCAATTGCGAGATCGTTAGACCATGCAATTGGTTAGGGTGGGTAACATCACTTAACCGCATATATAGTTATTTTTTATAAAATGGCTTCCTTTAGTTTAACTGAAGCAAACCCCTCAAACGTTCATCGCGATCGCAGTTCTTAAAACCAAAAAGAGAGGGGTGCTATGCACCCCTCTCTTTTTGGGAATTTTGTTATTTCGATAAAATTGACATTGCTGCTTGACGGCAGCCCATACAGTCACAGCCAAATTTCTGAATTGCCAAATCGCCAACGCGATCGCTCATCAAAATATTAGCGCGATCGTCGGAGGAGTTATCTTTGCTATCGAGACTTTGAGCGGTTCTAGTAATGACAATTGAAGAACTATAGGAATCAGCATCTTTATTCGAGCTGCTATAGGGATTGGCTTTTGCGGGAGAGCTTGCTAGCAAAATCGCAGCAAAAATTGCGGGACTACTGATGAGGGCTAATGAGGATTTTTTCATAGGTCGCAAGAATACCGAATCGCATTCATTAATTACCGTACATAATAGCATCTCTATAAAAGAATGCTCGGACTGCCGATTCCCTCACTTTTTTGAGTTAGCGATCGCTATATACTAAGATTTAAGCCTTTCCCTCAACCAATTAATGCTCTCCGCTAGTCCCGACCTCATAGCCCTAGCTCGATCGCAAATTATATTGCTGACCCAAAGTTTGGGTGCAGTCGCTAGCGCCATGTATATCACCGAAAATGTGGCGGATGGGATGCCTCCCCACCTAATTGAGGTGGCTGTTTTTCCAGAAGAGGGGGCGATCGCTTTGCCAGAGGCTTTTTCGACCGAGGCTTTACCGATCTTATCGATGGGGACTGGGGGCTTGGTAAGACAACGCCGTTTCGTGTTGCCCTTGATCTACGAAGAGGCAATTTTAGGATTTTTAATGACAGGGCGGGACGATCGCGATTGGCTGGACTACGAACAATCGCAAATTCAGCAAATCGCCAACACATTAGCGATCGCCTGCGCCCTCGATCGCCGCAATCAATGGCTAGCAGCTAACCAGCAACGCAGTTACGAAGAGCAAAATAATTTTTTAGCTTCACTGCTACATCAACTTCGCAATCCCCTCACCGCCATTCGTACCTTTGCCCAACTGCTGTCGCGGCGCATCGTTGCCGAAGATCCGAATCAAAAATTTGTGACGGGTATTTTGCGAGAGACCAAGCATATTCAAGATTTACTCAGCGAAGCCGATCGCCCCACGCCATTGTTGCTATCTGAGGCCGAGCATGAAAAGGCGCTCCTACCTGCGGCAATGGAACTTACAGAGATCGATCTCTGTGAAATTTTGGACGCAATTACTAATTTTGCCAGCGCGATCGCCCAAGATCGTAATATTCAATTTCTATCGAATATCCCTTTGAATCTACCCAAAGCGATCGGCAATGAATCGGCTTTGAGAGAAGCGCTCGGAAATTTGGTAGAAAATGCCCTCAAATATACGCCCGAACGAGGCTATGTATTTCTAGGGGCAGATGTGAAACCCGACACGGTTTATATTTACGTTCAAGATACGGGTGTAGGAATTCCTGAAGCAGATCTGCCCCGTTTATTTGAACGAAACTTTCGCGGTAGACAGGCGGATGGTGATATTTTGGGGACGGGACTGGGATTGGCGATCGCTAATGAGTTAGTCCAGAAAATGGAAGGAAGCATTCATGTAATTAGTCAAGTGGGCAAGGGAAGCACTTTCGCCGTAACGTTGAAGCGGACAGGATAGGTTTGTTTCTGAGCAAAAATGAGATGATTTCCGTAAATTACCGTTATTTTTCCCTATATAGCTGTCGCCAAGTCTAATAGGACATAAACCCCAAGAATTGATTGGCGGCGCTTCGCGCCGCCAATCAATTCTTGGGGTTTGATTTGTCCTAAGTCAAGTGACTGTAGCTATAAAA
>NZ_LIRE01000013.1 GCF_001402795.1 Pseudanabaena sp. 'Roaring Creek' | reverse complement strand
TAACGTGAGTTCGGGATAATTTGAAACGGGATTTGAGAAAGGGCTTGCGTAGCAAACCCTTTCTCAAATCCCCATAGTAAAAGCCTTGCTTAGTAAGGCTTTTACTATGGGGATTTTAAAATTTGTCAGCTTAACTTAAACTGACGCTAGTTATTGATTAGAAGCCTGTAACTCATTAAGTTGTGCATTTTGGCTACGGATGCGCCGCGATAATAAGCGAATAATATTTACAGCAATATCGGGAGTCTCATCGATCGCTTCATAAAGTTGCTGTTGCGTTAACACCAAACAATCACATCCAGCAATGGCTGTAACCGAAGCAGAACGTGGTTCGGCATCAAATAGTGACATTTCCCCAAAGCAACTGCCCTTATCCAGAATTGCCAGATCTTTATCTCCAAGATGTACCCGCACTCGTCCAGCCACGACAATATACAGCGATCGCCCTTCTTGCCCCTGAGCGAAGATTGTTTTATCCGCTGGATAAGAAACCTCATTCATAATTGACGCGAGACGAACCAAGAATTCATCACGCAATTCCTTGAAAATCGGAACTCCTCGCACCAACAACAACCGATCAATACTGGTTAACATAGCCTAAGACTCCCCATACCCATTTGGTTTGCCAATCATTCTGGCTTTTATCTCAGTATCTATATCTTTGCTCTCATGCAAATTATTACTTAGATTTAGGATATTTTTCCCATTATTTTGAAAGTAATAGTAAATTGCTCGCGACTGGGCAAGGACTAAAGAATCCCGATCCTTTAATAATCTGGGCAAAACTTTCATTAGCGATCGCGGTGAAGCCACCTGTAAATAAGCAATTACGGCCTCCCTAACAAAGCCTGTAGAATGTTCTAAACATTTCAGCATTGTTTCCGCAGTCAAACTCCACCATTGCGTACGAGCCACATGAAAACAGCAAGCTAACGTCCAGTCGGAAAGACAATAACGCAATTCTACTAGCTGTTGCAATCGGTTAATCGGCGATAGGGGCTTATAGGGATGGAGCGTAGCCAGAATATTTAACTTGTCAGGAATAGAGCGGTTATCAACTACTGATAGGATAATCTGCTTAACACTCAAGTCCACCGTATTATCTAAGATCTCCATGCCACGCGCCAGACTGCTTTTAGAATCCGACAAAATATTAAAGGATGCTGCTTGAATCGCCGAGCCTGAATACAGTAATTTCATCAACAGAAAAATTCGTTCTAGACTATTGATCGCTTCATTTTGCAGGGAATCTAACAGTAATCCCATTTCGGTATTGGCAACTTTATCGATTGATAAATCTACAACTCCTGCCCAAGCCTCAGTCATTACCCCCAGTTCTTGAACGACTAGTTTCTCAATGCCACTCCGCCCCACTAGCTCTAAGATCGCTTCAATACCTTGTTCTTGCGGAATCCGAATTAAAGTACGTAGTATTTGCCGACGGTGCTTGCCCCAAGATGTTAATAGATTATTTGCAAGGACTGAGATCGATCCCTGCGAGCCAATTTCCCCCAAAATATCCCATGCGTGAATGCGGACATTATCAGGACTGCGATCGCTGGCGGTTAACTCTAACAAGGGCGCGATCGCATCATCGCCAAGGGTCACTAATGCATCATGGGCAGCTTTGCGTGTGGCTTTGTAATGCAATCCGCGAATGATCGATGGAAAATATTCGCTAGCACGGGTAGCGGCGATCGCTTTTAGCAGAGCGCAGCGTACCTCGATCGAGGGATCCTGTAATAATTGCGGTACGTAGAATCGTAATGACTGCATAAAAGCAGCTTCGGCTAAGGCGCGACAGCCCAATACCCGCTCAGGCTGAGAGGGACTTGTAATCATGTGGCGCAAAGTATTCGTCGCTTCGGCAACCTGTGAAGAAGCCCCTAACCGCATCATTAAAGCGACGGCAGTTCCGCGAATAATCGGGTTTTGCTCTGGTCCCAAATACTTCCTCAGACTATCAATATCACGATTCTGTTCGTCGGCTAGCAATACATAACGCAAACATAAAGCCTGAACTTGAGGCGAAGCTTGATGAGACTGCATTACCTGATGGATATATGGCAGATATCGCGACTCAGGATTCTCTAACATTGCGGCAATGCTCTGAGCCTGCAAGTCTGGAGTCATTTGTAACAGGACTGGTGCAAGGGACTCATTGACCGCCTGTGGCGCAATTTGTGTTAAAAGCTCGATGCAGACTGATTGCTCGGTTTGGGTCTCAGCTCTTGACATTGATTCCGATACCGCGCGGCGCAGTTCGCGAGTATCCACCGTCGATAAACTCAATTGTCCGCGCTCGACACTCTGAATCAAAAGCTCCAGATATCCACGTCTGAGCAACCAAATAATGGCGACCCAGATCATTGCCACAACGACGATTACGCCAGCAAACCAATGCGCTGAAACATCAACGCTGATGTTATTGCGTCTGAAGATTTCACTGACAAGCCAAATCAAAACCCCTGCGCCACCTGTAGCTAGAGGATCGGCAATACCTCTAACAAAGGATTGGATCTGACTGCGCAATAAATCGGGGACTGCCTGAAACAGAGTTGGAGCAGTCGCCGCCACAATCGTAAAGCGAAATAGTTCATCAAAGAATTTCAGAACGACAAATCCTATCAATAAGCCAAACGGGGCAAACCCTGCGAGTGTGCCTGTGATGATAATACCGACGGGAGGCATTAATACTGCCAAAAATACGCCAATCCTCTCAATAATCCGACTAGAACCAAAAAGCTGCAATGCCAGCTTGAAGACTCCCATAATCCCGCCAAAAATCCCCAGAAAGCTGCCGATCGCTTCCTCCGTTTTGAGATGAATTTCCAGTTGTGACTGATACTGGAACTCGATCATAAAAAATAAAACTTGCGCCGCAATAAAAAATCCAAATAGGAGCCAGACATATTTGAGAATGTTACCCTTTAAGGCTCGGGTGGACATTTCTCGATCTTCTTCACTGTTATAGACCGAATTGGGAAATGCTTGTTTATAGCGGGTACTTAGATAAAAAAGTACGCAGGAACCAATAAATAACATGAGGCAAGTAGCAAGGGTCATATTTACAGCTCCCCCTCCCCAAGCTACTAAAAACGGATAGGAAAATCCGCCGACAATTTCAGCAACAATAATTCCCGTACTAATTAAAGGAAAGGCTCGTTTGATTTCGCGAATATTAAATAGCTGGTTCGCGGCAATATCATTATTAATATTACTAAGTACGTAAATGCCTTCGACCCAGAGACGAATCCCAAACACCGCCGCCATATAAAAGAATGTGCCTTTTTGGATCAGTCCGAACCACGCAAAGGGCAATGGCAAGGCAAGCAGACAGGATATGCCTAGCATGACCCACCGCAAAGGAAACAGCTTTTGTAACCATGAGTAAAATACGCCAAAAGCCGTTACCACAAAAGCTGTAGCAATATATACCCAAGTTAGTTTTTCGGCTGTATAGGCTTCCAGAAATAGGGTCGAGCTAGAATACTCAAGCCACACTGCTCCAATCGATGTTGCACCATAAAATAAAAACATCAATAATGTACGTTCAGCTTCATCTGGACGCAGATTGACGATTTTTAGAAATCGGCGCATCGAAGAATTAGAGTTAGGAATGACAGGAGCATTCGGTGCATTCATCTGAGAGTATTCATAGGTGATGGCGATCGTTTGACGATATGTTACTACAAGAACGCAAATCTGCAATGACAGCTATTCCCGCTATTACTTCAATTTCACAAGGACACCTCAATATTTGGGAAACTTGTCAGCGTAAGTATCAATACAGTTTTTTGGAGGAGTTGAGTCTGCCTGATGCCGATTTGCAGCGCAAAAAAAATTTGCTATTAGGGGCAAACTTTCACTTGCTAATGCAGCAAAAAGAGTTGGGGCTAGATGTATCGGCTTTAGCCAATAGCGATCCTAAGCTACAAGCATGGCTAGATGCCTTTGAGCGCCAACCACCAGCGACGATCGCGGGCGATCGCTTTTGCGAACATCGGCGTACCTTGGAAATAAAGATCGATTTGTCGCTGCATCATAGTGAGAATAGCGATCGCGGTCAAGAGTATTTTGTCTTAACTGCTATTTACGACTTTTTGATTTTGGGCGATCGGCAAGCACAGATTCTTGATTGGAAAACCCACCAAAAAGCGATCGCGGCAGATCAGTTACAAAGTAATTGGCAAACCCGTCTCTATCTATATCTATTAGCTAGAACTACCAACTATGCTCCCGAACAATTATCGATGACCTATTGGTTTGCGAATACAGCCGAATCAACGATCATTCCTTATTCACAGTTGGAGTATATCGGTACGGAAGCCAAATTAACCCAATTTTTGACAGAAATTAACCAAGCGCATAGTTATCCCCAATTGCCCCTCAATAGTCCTAGTTGCCAATATTGTGAGTTTCGCGATCGCTGCGATCGGGGTAATCCTGAAATTGCCATTGAGACTAATGCGATCGAGGATATTCCCGAAGTCAAAATTTAATCACAGATTACACCAAAGCTCAAAATGGCTACGCCATTTTGAGCTTTAAAAAACCTTAACAGCTATAGTTTGCATAGAGATACATTATTGAACATTATTCCGCCTAATAATCCGCCTAATAATCCATCGAATAGTCCATTACCCCTTGTCTCCCGTCCCCATGGGTTAGCTCGATGGATCCCGATTATCTCAGTATTAAGAAATTATCAACGTCCTTGGCTGATCCAAGATATTAATGCAGGATTGGTACTAACGGCAATCCTGATTCCCGCTGGAATGGGCTATGCGGAAGCCACGGGTTTACCCGCGATCTATGGGCTATATTCCACAATGCTGCCGCTCATAGCCTATGCCATTTTTGGCTCTAGTCGCATTTTGGTTTTAGGTCCTGACTCTGCGCTGATTCCAATTATTTCGGCAACGGCTCTTCCCCTAGCTAATGGCGATCCGCTCCATGCGATCGCGATCGCAGGAATGCTATCTATTCTTGCAGGCATCATCTGTGTTATTGCAGGAATAGCCAAATTTGGCTTTATTACAGAACTTCTCTCCAAACCCATCCGCTATGGATATCTGAATGGAATTGCCGTAACCGTTTGTATTAGCCAATTGCCCAAGATATTTGGCTTCTCAGTAGATGCTAATACCATTTGGGAAGAGATAATTGGGTTTGGAAGGGGAATTTATGATGGTCGAGCAAACTATACGGCTTTAGCGATCGGATTAGCCTGCGTGATCATAATTCTGACCTGCAAACGCTTTGCCCCGAAGATTTCAGGGGTATTGGTCGTGGTGGTGGGGACAACAGCAATTAGTTCGTTCTTTGATCTTTCCCATCGAGCGGGAATATCGGTCGTGGGCGCTTTGCCGCAGGGCTTACCTGCTTTTCAAATTCCTCACCTTCAACCCGTAGAATTCAAAACCATAGTCTCTAGCGCTGTCGCGATCGCCCTCATATCTTTTGCCGATATGAGCGTGTTGTCACGGACTTTTGCCATTCGTGGCGGCTATAAAGTCGATCGCAATCAAGAGTTAATTGCCTTGGGGCTCGCTAATATTGCTTCGGGGTTATTTCAAGGCTTTGCCATAAGTAGTAGCGCATCACGAACGCCTATTGCTGAGGCAGCAGGCTCCAAAACTCAGATTACAGGAGTAGTAAGCGCGATCGGTATCGCTATAGTTTTGTGTTTCACCCCACTCCTCTTACAAAACTTACCCCAAGCAACTCTAAGTGCGGTGGTGTTTTCCGCAGGGCTGGGGATTTTGGAAATTGAGGGGACTTGGCGACTATATCAGCTACGTCGGTTTGAATTTGTTTTATCTGTGGTTTGTTTTACAGGGGTTGCCCTACTGGGAGTGATTCAAGGAATATTTGGCGCGGTGGTTTTAGCTTTGTTTGCCTTTGTCTGGAGTGCATGGCGACCCCATTATGCGGTGTTAGGGCGAGTGGATGGACTTAAGGGCTACCACGATATTTTGCGCCATCCCGAAGGAAGAAGAATTCCGGGACTCGTAATTTTTCGTTGGGATGCACCACTGTTTTTTGCCAATGCCGAAACCTTTTGCGAACAGGTGATACGCGCGATCGTAACCGCCCCAACGGCAACTAAGTGGGTAGTTGTAGCTGCTGAACCCGTGACCGATATCGACCTCACCGCTGCCGATGCGATCGCAGAACTTGAGAAAACCCTATGTAAGGCAGGCATAGATTTATGCTTTGCCGAGATGAAGGGTCCAACGAAGGATCGATTGAAACGTTACGGGCTATTCACCGAGCTGGGCAAAAATAACTTTTTCCCGACAATCGGACAAGCTGTAGATATTTACGTACAAGTAAATAAGGTTGAATGGCACGACTGGCATAATTGAAATATCCGAAAAGGGGAGTGGTAGCAAAGTGCCACCACTCCCCTTTTCGGATTTGATTTTTTCTAACTAAATATAGCTACAGTCACTTGAATTAGGACAAATCAAACCCCAAGAATTGA
>NZ_LIRE01000692.1 GCF_001402795.1 Pseudanabaena sp. 'Roaring Creek' | reverse complement strand
ATTAGATATCAATCGCTTGATTGAAAGTAATATCCCAACTTTCTCGAGCAGTAAATAAGCATAGCCTTCGCCAAATAATTAAAACCCAGAATCAAAACCTGTAGCGCGCAAGCTGCGTGTGCGCTACAGGTTTTGATTCTGGGTTTTATATTTAATTGCGCCTAGCCACTCATCTTCTTTTTGGAGTCGATGTCCTATTTTTTATAAATTATTTAGATTTATGGCGCTCTAGAGAACTCGGACATTAGTAATATAGCTGTTGCCAAGTGTACTAGGACATAAAACCCAAGAATTAATTGGCGGCGCGAAGCGCCGCCAATTAATTCTTGGGTTTTGATTTGTCCTAATTCAAGTGACTGTAGCTATAATTTTGATTTTTTATTTACCGAATTTGCGATAAATGCTCCCGTCAGTATAAAATACGGTAATTACACGATGATACAGTAGATTTATGGCGGCTTTAAACAACCCTGAAACTTCTAGCCAACCCAGTTTAGAGATTGCTCCATCATCAGATTTACCCCCTGTAAACACCGCTCCAAAAAGTGTTAGTCAAAAAATTAAGGGCGGAATTTTTTTGGTAGTAGGATACTTGCTCTCGCCCCTTTGCTGGTGGAACGATCTAATAATTAATTTGCCGATCGCCTATGGTTTTGGCTATGTAGTGGGTTTATGGCAAGCTAATTGGTTTTTTCCTGCGGCGATCGCTGGTTATTGGCTATCAAATTTGGTTGGTATTGTGCTCATGCAGATCGGAGCAAAGGATATGCTGCAAAATACGGTGAACAAGCGTAGTTTAAAGCAGGAAATTCTCTCAGGAGTGATTACTTCAACCGCCTATACGGTGATAATTACGGCTCTAGTTTATTTTCACGTTCTCGATCTCAATGCAGTTTTGCCCATTGACCAGAAATTTAGTCTTGCTTTTCTGAATCCTCAAGGCTAAGGTTAGCTAGACATTACATTCATTACCTTTAACACTCTTTTAAAAAAAAATTTATCTAAGAAACCATTTAAGAATTACTTTCTGCGGTCAAAAACTCTAAGAGATCCCCCTCAATCCCCCTTAAAAAGGGGGAAGAATTTAATTCTCCCCCCTTTTTAAGGTGGGCTAGGGGGGATCTATCCAATTCTTAAATGGTTTCTAATTAAGCTTCAATCAAAAACTTCAACATTTCTATTCTATTTATTGCTCAATTTATTCTTTAGTCTCCTACTCATATGAATTATTTTTTGCTGACGGGCTTTAGTTTCATTGTCGGAACGGTGGTGGGATTGACAGGAATTGGCGGGGCTTCATTAATTACTCCAATGTTAATTTTTATATTTAATGTGCCTGCGGCGATCGCTGTCGGCTCGGATATTGTCGCCGCGACAATGATGAAAGCTGTAGCAAGTATCAGTCATTGGCGGCAGGAAACCCTTGACACCCAAGTAGTAAAATGGCTCGCCTTCGGTAGCGTTCCAGGCTCTTTGTTAGGCGTTGCCATTCTCCACTTAATTCAATTCAATGGATGGAGTTTAGATTCATTTTTGCTACCTTCCATCGGAGCAACGATCTTTTTCGTGACGATCGCAGGTTTAATTCAATTAATACTGACTACTTTTGCCCCAAATCTATCTCTGCCTTCTTTTCCCACTTTCGATCTAGAAACTACTAATGGCAAAATAAAAACTGTGATCGTTGGTTTTGTCTTAGGCTGTATGGTGGGCTTGACCAGCGTTTCCTCTGGTTCGCTGTTTGCTTTAGTGTTGATGACCTTCTTTAAGCTAGATTCGCGTAAACTAGTAGGGACAGACATCACTCAAGCCGCAATTTTGCTCGGATTTACCTCCCTCGGACATCTTAGCCTCGGTACTGTTGATTGGCATATTGTATTGCCAATTTGGCTCGGTTCTGTCCCAGGAGTTTTATTGGGAGCGAAACTATGCCAACTAGCCCCTCAAAGGTCTTTGCGCTATTTGATTTTTGTGATTTTACTTGCTGTGAGTTGGAAGTTAATCCATTCTGTATAGTGAGCCAAAAGATAAGTGATAGCGCGAAGCGCCCCCACTTATCTTTGAGAGTTTAAACATAAAACCTAGAAGAGAGTACCGCCCGCGTAGCGGGCAGTACTCTCTTCTAGGTTTTATGTTTAATTATGCCGAACTACTTATTTAAAGGAAAAGAAGGGAAATAACTGATAAGTTTGACTCTCGTAGAGAATGTAGATTCCCAAAGCGATGAGCACAAAAGGCACGATCGCATCGCCATACTTCTCTAAGAATTTGGTAATCGCAGGATGACGGCTGAATTGGAATGCAGCATAACACCAAACAGCAATCATAACCAGAAAAGTCGTGATCGTCACCGAGAGGGTAGCCGCATTACTACTGGCAAATAGAGGAATGTAAACTCCAATATTATCTCCTCCATTAGCAAAGGTAACTACCGCCACATGATAGGTCTGCGGAGAGAGCCATAGGGATTTTTTCTTTCCCCCGTGAGGATGAGTTTGGACAGTTAATTTTTCTGTTTTTGGCAATAAATGCTTAATTCCAATGGCGATCGGTAATATTCCCAATAAGCCGATTAATTTGCGATCAATAATTAGAGCGCCAAAATAAGCTGGCAAACTGGCAAGAATTATAACCGTAAAGCCAAGATATTGCCCGATAACAATATGTCGAGGGCGAAATTTGCTATCAACCTGTGCGAAGAAAATAGTTAAAACTAGAATGTCATCGATATTGGTCGCAGTAAATATAGTAATCGCAAGTGCTACAGTACCGATTAGCCATTCCATAATTCAAATTCAGATGGATAAATGATTAGAATTGCAATTCTAAATTGCAATTTAGAATCGTAGTTTAGAATTGCAATTTAGAATTGCAATTTCACCGATCCATTTTACCGTGATTCGAGGCTGAACTAAGCTGAACTAATACCAATTCACTGAAGTGAGCCAACACTTCAGTGAACTAAACACCAAACCCAGTAAGGTTTTGAGATTCCCAAAATGGCGTTGCCATTTTGGGAATTGGTATAAATTGATCGTTTGCCAATCGGGCTTATTTGCATCTATTTAGGGAGCTTGTCAATCAACCCTTTATATAAAGTTGTTAGTTGGGACTCGTTGAGAGGTTTGGTATTGTTCCAAGTGACAGAAACGCAATAGGATTTACCACTCTTTGATTGCAGTAACGTTGTGAAGTTGAGAACACCTGCATCGGAACCACCTTTAAAAGCAACTTTTGCCCATTCGGAGGGGTCTACAATTCCTGCATTAAAGGACATTAAAGGCAGATCCCCTACATCTTCTATTAGAGAACATAGTTCGCGAGTTGTAAAAATCCATTCGACATCAAAAGATACCTTGGGATTATTGATAAAGTCAGAAATATCTGGTAATGGCTGACGTGAGATAGATTCTAAGATCTTGAGGCGATCGCCAGTATTGGCAAGCCGATATTTTTGCAAAAGATCGGAGTTTTTGGAGCCCCGCAATGTAAACATTTCGCGAGTTTTGAGTAATGGTTGGTTTCGCGAGCTGAAGCGTTCTACTTCTCCTCTGCCTACTAAATCGATCAAAGTATCTGAAGCGGTATTGTCGCTAAGGGAAATCATCAACCCCGCCAAGGTTTGTACGGTTAGGAGTGAACCTGCCGACCAAGATTGGAGCAAGCCAGTTGGGAAACTCTGTTGATCTGCTCGTAAAGCAATCACTTTATCCCAAGTGAGCTTACTTTCAGCAATTTGTTCTTTTAAAGCCTTGAGGACTGCTAGTTTAAAAGCAGAGCCGACCGCCATCGGGGCATCGGCACGAAGCCCCACTCGCTGGGTTTTACCTTCCGTTACCAATAAACTCACCTCTCCTTCTAAATTTTTAAAGCCTGACACAGCTTGATCGAGGGTTTGTTGCGGATTACCTAAAAAAAGCGCCGTAATTTTTCCTTCTGCATTTAGCTTGATTTTGATAGGGATATTTCCGCGATCGCAAACTGCCAGATAGCTGACATCTTTCCCCTGAAATTGACGACATTCGCCAACTGATAATTTCCGACTAGCGATCGCGGCTTGAATTTGGGAAATTGGCACCTTGGCAATAAATTCAGGGGCGAACCATTCAGGATTTAGTTGCGGAGAATTTAATAGACGCGCGATCGCATTCTGATGCGAGGTCTCTGGCAATGGAACATTTTGTGATATTGAACTTGAGGATAAATTTGCGATTTGGGAAAACTCTAGGGCAGCTTGAGAGCGATCTATTGCAAAGGTCAAAAAGCTAGCTAAGCTAGAACATAGAGTTGCGAATACGACAAGATGAATTTTCATTTCTCTTTACCAATCTGAGCGATTTTGTAACGATGTAGTTTGGCATAGCAAAAAAAAAGACCAGAGCACATTGTCCATATTGCAGGCGGTATGAGCTTCTAGGGTTTAAGTTTACTCATGCTTAGCTGCATACAAAACTATCACTTTTTGGGAGTTCTACAAGCGACTCAAATCTAAACCAAAAAACTTTTTGAAAGTTTCTTGGTTTAGATTTGAGTGTGGAGCGCTGTAGCATATAACGTTGATTTGGCGGTATTTGAGAATGATGTAGAATTATTTTTCAATAGCTCAATAACAATGATATCCAAGACTCAATGACGCTCGAACAATTAAGGATTTTTCTGGCAGTAGCCGAACATTTACACTTTACTCGCGCCGCTGAAGAACTATATATCACTCAGCCTGCTGTTAGTGCCGCTATCCAAAGTCTAGAGCAATGTTATGGAGTTAAGCTATTTCATCGGATTGGTCGCCATATCGAGATCACAGATGCGGGGATCTTATTACAGATAGAAGCGACAGATATTCTCGATCGCGTCCAATTGATGGAAAGAGGTTTACGCGAGTTAAACGATTTACAACGGGGTGAGCTGAAGTTAGGAACCAGTTTGACCATTGGCAACTATTGGTTGCCCGCAAAGATTAGCCAATTTCAAGAGAAATATCCTAACATTTCTATCAAATGCACCCTTGCCAATACTGAAGAAATTTGTGATGGAACCGCCGCAGGTTTATTCGATCTCGGCTTAATCGAAGCCGAGGTCAAGCCCCCTCTGCAAAAAATCCTCGAACAAGAAGAAATTGCTAGCGATCGCCTATTAATCGTAGTTGGCAAGGCACATCCTTGGTACGATCTCCAAGAGATTACGATCGATGAAATTAATGATACGGCGTGGGTAATGCGGGAGACTGGTTCGGGGACACAACAGGTGTTTGAACAGGCTTTACTGAGGTGGGGGATCAATCCTACACAGCTAAAAATTATGCTTGTCCTCAGTAGTGGGGAAATGGTAAAAGCGGCGATCGAGAGTAGCGTCAGAGCAGCCGCAATTTCAGAACTGATGGTACAAAAGGAATTTCAGTTAGGGACATTGCGAGAAGTCAGGGTAGTGAATGGCGATCGCTTTACCCCCTTAAATATTAACCGTCCCTTTCTCAAGCTTACCCATAGTCAACGATTTCAAACTCGGATCGCAAAAGTGTTTGGCGATATCCTGCGTCAATAAAATATCAATAAAATATCAATAAAATAAGGTCAGACTCAATCAGGAACAACTAGGTTCATTTGTTCTAAGGGAGCTGCAAAAACGTAATAGATAACTCCCGCACCGATGAGCGTAATGGCGAGACTGAACAAAACAACCCAGCGATCGGGTGGCTCGAAGGTGTCTGCGTCAATATCACGCCGTACGGCAAAATAGTGATGGGTAGAAAGCCACACTGTCAGCATACCAATAATGGAAAATGCTAATCCTAGCTTCCAACCATTCCCTGGGGTAGGAAGCATCGGTGGACGTAAAATGCGCAACCGTACGACAATTACCCCAACACCTAACAGAGCGATCGCCATGCGCATCCATGATAAATATGTTCTCTCGTTGGCTAAATGATCGCGCACGCGATTGGGATTCTGTTTCCCTAACAAAGATGTCTCAGATGTCTCACCGACATTCTTTTTGGGCTTAAATAATAGCTGCATTACTGAACTTCGAGTTGTATAGTTTTTTGCGAAGGAATGATTATTCATCAAAATTATATAGGAATATATCGAAAAAAATGCAATATTTCTATCTCTTGATTAAAAGAATTCTTTTATAAGTAGTTCGGCATAATTAAAAA
>NZ_LIRE01000138.1 GCF_001402795.1 Pseudanabaena sp. 'Roaring Creek' | reverse complement strand
TTGGGCTTTGAGAAAGGGTTTGCGTAGCAAACCCTTTCTCAAAGCTCGTTTTAAATTATCCCGAACTGACGTTATCTAAACAAAAATGCAGACATTACTTTGTAATGTCTGCATTTTTTAAAAAATTAGGGTATGCCTTCAAACTTTAGAGAGCAGCAGCTAGCTTCAATTCATTGGTTTCTAAAATTTGTTGTAGCTCTTCAGCATCAACAGTCTCGCGTTCGATGAGATCGTGGGCAATCTTATCGAGAACGTGACGATTGTCAACGAGAAGCTGTTTGGCACGACGGTAAGCATCGCTGACCAAAATTCCCACTTCCTCATCAATAGTTGCGGCGGTTTCTTCGGAGAAGTCACGCTCGGCGGCAATATCGCGACCGAGGAACATATTGCCATTGGAACGACCGAGGGCAACGGGTCCAAGCTTCTCGCTCATACCAAAACGCATTACCATTTGACGGGCAACCGAAGCAACTTGCTGCAAGTCACTGGATGCACCTGTGGTTACTTCTTCTTCGCCAAAAACAATTTCTTCAGCGATGCGACCACCGAGGGCAACAGCCATCTGGTTTTGTAAATAAGCGCGGCTTTGCATTCTTTCTTCAGTTGGCAAGAACCATGTCAAACCACCAGCGCGTCCGCGAGGAATGATGGTTACCTTTTGGATGGCATCGTAGTCGGGCATCAAAGCGCCTACGAGGGCATGACCTGCTTCATGGTAAGCAACTAATTCTTTGCGCTTTTCGCTCATGACGCGATCTTTCTTTTCGGGACCAACCAAGACGCGATCGACGGCATCATTGATTTCATCCATCGAGATTTCGGTTAAGTTGCGACGGGCGGCGAGAATTGCGGCTTCATTTAATAGGTTAGAAAGATCTGCGCCTGTGAATCCAGGAGTGCGGCGGGCAATCTTTTCAAGATCGACATCCTTCGATAGAGTCTTGCCGCGTGCGTGGACTCCAAGGATTTCGAGCCGACCTGCGAAGTCTGGGCGATCGACGACGACTTGGCGATCGAAACGACCTGGACGTAGTAGTGCGGCATCAAGTACGTCGGGGCGATTAGTTGCGGCGACAATAATGATACCTGTATTACCTTCAAACCCGTCCATTTCGGTGAGCAATTGGTTTAAGGTTTGTTCGCGTTCATCGTTGCCACCACCGAGTCCAGCACCACGCTGACGACCGACCGCATCAATTTCATCGATGAAGACGATACAAGGGGCATTGGCTTTGGCTTGCTCGAATAGGTCACGCACACGGGATGCACCGACCCCGACGAACATTTCTACGAACTCCGAACCAGAAATACTGAAGAAAGGTACGCCAGCTTCACCAGCGACGGCACGCGCTAGCAGGGTTTTACCAGTTCCAGGAGGACCAACGAGCAATACTCCCTTAGGAATTTTTGCGCCAACCGCCGTAAAGCGATCGGGATTTTTGAGGAAGTCTACAACTTCGGTAAGTTCAAATTTGGCTTGCTCGATACCAGCCACATCGGTGAAGGTGACTTGGGTTTGAGGCTCCATCTGTACGCGGGCGCGGGACTTGCCAAAGTTCATGGCTTGGTTGCCAGGACCAGCTTGGGCGCGACGTAGTAGGAAGAATAGTCCGACTAAAAGCAAAATTGGCAAAATCAAGCTACTCAGAGTTTGTACCAATGCGCCATCGGTGCGACGGGGAGCAACATCTAGTTCGACGTTGTTGTCTCTAAGGGTTTTAATAAATTCAGGATCGTTAGGGAGATTGACGCGAACCTTACGCTTGCCTTCGGGTCCTCCAGGGACAGTTGCCTCTGCAAAGGTGCGATCGGGACTGAGAGTTACTCTAGAAACACCTGCGGGCTTCTTTCGGACTTCTTCGAGTAGCTTGCTATAGCGCCATTCTCCTTGAGCGGCGGGTTGACTATCGAGCAGGGTTGTCCCCAAGGTAATAACGACAATGCCTAGCAGCGCGTATAAACCAAAATTTTTCCACTTTTTATTATTATCGTTTTTATTATTGCTTTTCACTACTACTGCTCCATCGATAGAGTTGTTCTTAGACGATCTTGCCAAGAACGAATGATTTAATTAACCAATCTTAACGTAAGTAGCCTAGGATCTGTAGAACCACCCCCATAATCCGTCTTTAGATCGATAGTTTAGCGATCGCCCCTTTAATAACTCTATAGCTGCCGCTAGTTTTGTTAGGACAAAATCAAAACGCCAAAGAGAGTTGCCGCGCGGAGCGCGGCAACTCTCTTTGGCGTTTTATGTCCTGATACAGTTGGCGGCAGC
>NZ_LIRE01000137.1 GCF_001402795.1 Pseudanabaena sp. 'Roaring Creek' | reverse complement strand
TCAATTCTTGGGGTTTGATTTGTCCTAAGTCAAGTGACTGTAGCTATAACAACCCCGCGATCGCCGTTTGGACGGGATAGCCTAAATGCTTCCATGCGGCAGCCGTGGCAACCCGACCGCGAGGCGTGCGATTGATATAGCCGATCTGCAATAAATAAGGCTCATATACTTCTTCAATCGTATGGGCATCCTCTCCCGTCGCCGCCGCCAAGGTATCCAAACCTGCGGGACCTCCATGAAAATTCTCGATTAATACCGTTAGCAGTTTGCGATCAATCCAGTCCAAACCTTTAGGATCGACATTAAATAATTCTAGAGCCGATTCCGCGATCGCCCCTGTAATTTGTTCGCCCTTTGCCTTCACCTCCGCATAGTCTCGCACTCTTTTTAGCAGGCGATTGGCAATCCGAGGCGTACCCCGCGACCTTGCCGCGATCGCGATCGCCCCATCATCATCAATCGGGGTCGCAAGAATCTTGGCGCTACGCGACACGATCTGCGTCAGTTCATCCTGCTCGTAAAAGCGGAAATGCTGCACAAATCCAAAGCGATCTCGTAATGGCGAAGATAATGCGCCAATTCGGGTCGTAGCGCCGATCAGGGTAAATTTATTTAACTGCACACTGCGAATCCTTGCTCCCTGACCTTTCCCAATCGTAATATCAAGACGATAGTCTTCCATTGCAGGATAGAGAATCTCTTCGGTCACACTCGGTAAACGATGAATTTCATCGATAAAGAGAATATCCCCCTGTTGCAAAGATACCAGCAAACCAGCCACATCACGGGGACGCTCAAGGGCAGGCGCAGAAGTAATTTTGCATTGTACGCCCATTTCCTGCGCGACGATCAAGGCGAGGGAAGTTTTACCTAATCCGGGAGGACCATATAACAACAAATGATCGAGAGCTGATGATCGCGACTTTGCCGCCGCGATCGCAATATTTAATAATTCTTTTAAATCCTTTTGACCGATATAATCCTCAAGGCTTTTCGGACGAATATTAATATCAGCGCCAACTTGCGCCGCCTCAACCGAAGTATCCTTTGCCAATCGATCCGCTAACTTCTCCTCTGGTGTCGCCTCCGCTTGCAGTAAATCAAGAGCCTGCTGCATTTCGGGCGACTGGCGATCGTTCTTAGCTGATTTTTTAGATGATCGGGGCGTGGATTTTTTACTAGCAACCTGTTCAGAAGCTGATGCGGATGATTTTTGAGGGGCAACCCCATCGGCAGAGCGATCGCCTTCAGGATTTGGCTCTTGAATTGATTTAGAGGAGATGATTGCCATACGCCCTCGGCTGTTCAAATTTATAAATATCTTCGATCAATATCGTCCATCCATTAACTAAAGAAGCCAAAATCTTTTCTCCCTTTTCTCTAGTTGCTGCCCTAGCATCACCTAAAACCCCACTCCTAGTCAAATCCCTCGTCACCCATGCAAAGGGATTTGCTCCTTCCATACTCAACATACTATGTTCGGGCAAGCCATAGGGATATTCGGTTATCGCTTTATCCATATCGACCTGTTCGGGTAAGAGGGCTAGCATTAGGCTCGTTTCCGCATCGCCACCATGAATTCCCAACTCTAATTCCTTTGGCGTTAATAAATCCTTTGCAGCATTAGGAACTCGCCAAGTAAAGAGGGGGAAAATTAGAAAATCGGGATATTTCTCATGGAGATCGCGCGCGACTATTTCCAAAATCTGCGGCTGTCCACCGTGGGAATTCATGAGCGCTAGTTTCCGAAATCCCGCTCGATAAATACTCTCCGCAATATCCGTCAATACCGCCAACATTGTCGGCGTACTCATCGTAATCGTTCCTGCGAAGGTACTATGCTCATTCGACTTGCCGTAATATAACGGTGGCAAGGCATAGGCAGGAATCGCAGGAGCTAACTGCTCTAAAGCCCTTGCTAACACCCCAATACTTATCGCCGCATCAACGATCAATGGCAAATGTGCCCCATGTTGTTCGATCGCTCCCATCGGCTGAATAATCACCACATTTTGCTTGTCTGGCATAGATGCGATCGCTGGCGAAGTAAGGTAAGCAAAGTATCGATGGGCGGGAAAGTAATTCATGGCTAACATTTTACTCATACAGCACTTTTTTATTTTGCATTTATTGTGTAGCTTCTTGGCAGCTTTAAAATTACGCTTCTATAGCTGCCGCCAACTGTATCAGGACATAAAACCAGAAAGAGAGTTGCCGCGCTCCGCGCGGCAACTCTCTTTCTGGTTTTGATTTTGTCCTCACAAAACTGGCGGCAGCTATA
>NZ_LIRE01000136.1 GCF_001402795.1 Pseudanabaena sp. 'Roaring Creek' | reverse complement strand
GGGGGGCGCTTCCACAAACCATTTAGGATAGCTATATCAGTAGTTCAGTATAATTAAAAACCAAAACCAGAGAATGTACCGCCCGCGTAGCGGGCGGTACATTCTTCTATTTAGCTACTTATCAATAATTCGCATCATGACTAGTTTCCATAGTTCCTCAATACCGATCGCCATGACAATCGCTGGTTCCGATAGTGGCGGAGGTGCAGGGATACAGGCGGACTTACGTACCTTTTCCTTTCATTGTGTGCATGGGACGAGCGTGCTTACCTGCATCACAGCCCAAAATACTCAGGGAGTTACCAGAGTTGATGCCATGTCACCTGAGTCCGTGACCGCTCAATTTGAAACAGTGATGGTTGATATGCGGGTAGGAGCAATTAAAACGGGAATGCTTCTCAATCAAGAGATCGTTAAAACTGTAGCAAAAAAGTTCGTTGCCTTTGGTTTGGGAAATGTGGTGGTCGATCCTGTGATGGTGTCGCGGACAGGGGCGCAATTATTAGATGATGATGCGGTTAAGGCAATGACCGATCTATTGATTCCCTTGGCGGCGATCGCTACCCCCAATCGTTATGAAGCGCAGATTTTGGCGGAAATGGAAATTCATACCTTGGCGGATATGCAAACTGCGGCTCAGCAAATTTATAAATTGGGAGCGAGATCGGTATTGATTAAGGGAGGAGCGATGAGTGGCTCACTCAAGGCGGTGGATGTGTGGTTTGATGGCGATCGCTTTGAGGTTTTACAGACAGAAGCGATCGATACTCAGCATACCCATGGAACTGGTTGCACCCTGTCAGCGGCGATCGCTGCTAACTTGGCGCTGGGTAAGCCCCACTTCCAAGCAGTGCAAGAGGCAAAAAATTACGTGACGGAAGCCCTGAAATATGGACTGGCGATCGGTCGCGGACAGGGACCCGTCGGACATTTCTATCCATTGTTAAAGCTGTAGCCATTTGTCCTAAGACAAATGGCTACAGCTAAGTCGTTCGGCATAATTAAAAACCAAAACCAGAGAGCATACCGCCCGCGCAGCGGGCGGTATGCTCTTCTAGGTTTTAAGTTTACTTATGCCTAGCGAATCAAAACCCCAAAGATGAGTGGCGGCGCTTCGCGCCGCCACTCATCTTTGGGGTTTTATATTTGATTGCGCCTAGCGACTTAATCAAAATTTAGACTTTAAACCCGATGACTCATGCTGATATTAAAACTGATGCATAGCCGATCTTCATCGCTGAGATTGGCTTCTACGCCGTGATTTAGCCAACTTGGGAAAACGATCATCGTTCCTTCCGTTGCCTTGTAGGTAATCTTTTGGATCGTCCAAGGCGTGAGTTCGACGATCTTAGGCATGAACATATGGGCGACATCGCGAGGATCGCGAAAGAAAATACCACCGCAATTCTCGGATGCTTTCACATAATAAACACCGCTCAATATGGAATTGGGATGATTGTGCAAAAAATTAGAAGCAAATTTAGGATTGATAATTGCCCAACAGTTAGCCACGACCATGGTGAATCTTTGGAGGTCAAAGCCCATTTCTTGCCCAGCCTCTAAAGCATTATTGATGGCAATATTGACGATCGCTTGAAATTCTGGCTGTTGATGTAGGTAGTCTTTGCTATGCCATCCTAAAGAATTAGACCAATTTAATCCCTGATTGTCTTTCTGGTGTTCGTTGTAGATCGCGGGGAGCAATTTTTGATTTAGTTCTTGGTAGTTTGGTACTTCAAAGTGCCAGATGGGCGTAGGAAACCAGTCATCACGCTTCATTATCGTTATCGTCTCGTTGTCGTCTATATATGCTGTCAGTTTTATCTTATAGCTCCCGTCACCTATATCAGGACACAAAACCCAAAATAGTGTTGTCGCGCTCCGCGCGACAACACTATTTTGGGTTTTGTGTCCTACTCCCTTCCTGTAAAGAATTAGATGTTGCGGCGCGAAGCGCCGCAACATCTAATTCTTTACTTTGAGGTATGGCGCTTAGCTCACGACTTTGCCGAGAACGATCAAGCTTTGGGCGATGCCATCTAGCTCGGCAACTTGTGGTAGATTTCCCCATTCCGTAAAACCAAAGCTCTTAAATAGGCGCAGGCTGGGATGATTGTGGGCAAAGATGAAACCGACCATCTTAGAAATATTTAACTTAGGACATTGCCCGATCGCATAATTCAGCAATTGCTTACCGATCCCTTGGTTTTGATAGGTAGGATCGATGTAAATGCTTACCTCGGCAGTTTTGTGATAGGCAGGACGACCGTAAAACATTTGCAGACTGAGCCAGCCCACAATTTGTTCGTTGCGATCGCTGTAAATATGGCGATCGCCGACAGACATCACCCAGACAGGATAGCGATCGTCATGGGAGCGAAACCAAGCGCGACGGCTTTCCACCGTAATCGGTTCGAGATCGGCGGTAGCAAGACGGCTAGGAATGGCAGCATTATAAATCTCAATAATGGAGGATAGATCTGCCTCGACTGCCAACCGAATCTGCATAACTGGTTACTCCTAAACTAGAAAATGCTATCAAATTTCCCAAAATATAACGTGTTGTAAGTAGCTAGGCATAAGTAAACTTAAAACCCAGAAGAGAGTACCGCCCGCGTAGCGGGCGGTACTCTCTTTGGTTTTGTTTCTTGATTATGCTGAACTACTTAATAAATATCTAGGTATAAGTAATGCAAAAACAGAGAGCGTACCGCCCGCTTAGTGGGCGGTACGCTCCCTGTTTTTGCATTACCAATTCACTGAAGTGTTGGCTCACTTCAGTGAATTAAAAAACAAACCCAGTAAGGTTTTGAGATTCCCAAAATGGCAACGCCATTTTGGGAATTGGTATTAATCATTGTGTTTTGGTTTATGATTGCAGTGATACTCATCGCCGTTGTTATGGAATTATTTGCTGGGTTACTTACGACGGTTTTAGGCATAGCTGGCGCACCTGGAATTGCGATCGATAAAATTGCAACGGACTATTTGCGCAGTCAAATCGTGCGAGCCGATGTCCTAGAGGTGCGTGTTGATAATGCTCCTAACTATCAGATTCTTTTAGGTAATGTCGATCGCATTCGTGTTGCGGGACGAGGGGTTTTCGTTTTAGAGTTTTTACGGATCGATCAGGTCGATTTGGAGACCGATCCGATCAGTATCGATCCCAGTTCTTTGCAGTCTGGCAAAGTTGTGTTGCGGCGACCATTACAGGCTGCTGTCCGTTTGGTCTTGCGTTCTGAAGATATCAATACGGCTCTGCGATCGCCCGATGTGCAATCTTCCTTTAAAAATCTGAGCATTGATATTTCGGGAACTAATAAAAACCCTGAAATTTTAGATTTGCTCAATCCTGAAGTAACTTTTTTAGAAGGCGATCGCGTGCGTCTGGCGGCAACATTACAGGCGCAACCGACCCCCGCCAAGCCTAACCCCAAGAAGCTCGATGTCTCATTGAATGCCGAACTAAAAACCATCGGGGGCACAAAACTGCAAATTGTTAACCCACAAATTGAATTGTCAGGAACGCCGATTCCCAATCGCATTGCTACGGCTTTTACCAATGGATTGAATAAAGTCCTAGATTTGCGACAACTGGAAAGTAAAGGCATCACTGCGAGAGTTCTCAAACTGGAACTGACGGCAGGCAAAATGCAAGTCATTGGCTTTGCCAAGATGGATGCTATTCCCAATCAATAGGCGCAATCATGAGTCAATGCCTAAATCCGCAATGCAACTATCAAAACCCCGATCGGATGCTGGTTTTTTGTAGTCATTGTGGCTCCAAACTCAAGATTGGCGATCGCTATCGGGCGATCGTGCTTTTGGGGCAAGGTGGCTTTGGCAAAGCTTTTATTGGCATTGATGAAGCCCTTCCATCGCAGCCCAATTGTGTCATCAAGCAGTTCTGTCCCACCGATCTAAGCAGTGCGGCAAAAGCTGCCGAGCTATTTCAACAGGAAGCTGTACGCCTTGACGATCTGGGGAAGCATCCTCAAATCCCCACATTGTTTGCCCATTTAGAACATGACAGTCGGCAATATCTGATCCAAGAATTTATCGATGGACAGGATTTATTAAAGGAATTGCGCGAGCAAGGGACTTTTAGCGAAGCCAAAATTCGGATGCTATTGAGCGACCTATTGCCGATCCTGCAATTTATTCACGATCGCCAAGTTATCCATCGCGATATTAAACCTGAAAATATTATTCGCCGCCGATTTCCCAGTACTTCTGGTTCGGTTGCGGCTGGAAGTCATGTGCTAGTTGACTTTGGCGCGGCAAAATTTGTGACGGCAGGGATGGAGACAGGTACACGCATCGGCAGTGCGGTATATATTGCGCCAGAGCAGGCGAGGGGAAAAGCCATATTTGCTAGCGATATCTATAGTTTAGGCGTGACCTGTATTCACTTGTTGACCAATGTTTCTCCCTTCGACCTGATGGATATGGATGGTGCTTGGATCTGGCGAAATTTTTTAGGGAATACGAACCTCAATCCCCAGCTCGCTCGGGTGCTCGATCGGATGATTGCCTCTTCTCCCAGCCAGCGCTATGCTACGGCGCAAGCCGTACTCCATGATCTTCAAAGTCTCCAAAGTCTCCAAAGTCTATCGGCTCCCTCCCCTGTGAGCTATACACCTCATCAATTTGGGAGATTGCGCCATCAAAAAGCGATCGCCAAAACGCAGATCGTCCCGATCGCTCCCAGCCCCAAACCACCGCTGATCGCGATCGCGCCTCGATTGTCGCAATTTTCCTTTAAGATGGCGTTAGTGAGCGTCAATCATGGGATTGGCAAATTCATCAACCATCCTTTGCAAATCAAGACAATATCAAAGAACAGACTTGCCTATATTGAGAGCTTAGGTAACTTGCAAGGGATGGCGATCGGCTTAGAAATGGTATTTATCCCCGCAGGCAAATTTGCGATCGGTTCGCCTTCGGATGAAGCCGATCGCCATGAAGAAGAGAGTCCGCGTCACATTGTGAATCTCGCTCCCTTCTTTATGTCACGCTTTGCCATTACCCAAAGACAATGGAAAGCATTAATGGATAATAATCCCGCTATGTTTATTGGCAATAGCGATCGCCCCGTGGAAATGGTGTCATGGGACGATGCTCAGTCCTTTTGTCAGAAACTTGCCGAACGTACTGGTCGTCCCTATCGGTTGCCGAGCGAATCGGAATGGGAATATGCTTGTCGGGCGGGGACGGTCACCGCCTTTGGTTTTGGGGAAACGATCGCCGCAAATCTGGCTAATTACAATGGTGCAAGCCCTTACAAATATGCACCTCAAGGTATTAGTAATGCGGCTACGACCGAAGTTGGTTCCTATCCCGCCAATGCCTTTGGCTTGCACGATATGCATGGCAATGTGTGGGAATGGTGTATGGATGTCTGGCATGATGATTACGACCTATTGCCCAAGGATGGGAGCGCTTGGATGACAGGAGGCGATCGCAGTTGTCGCGTCGTACGGGGTGGCTCATGGCGCGATCCTGCCCATTATTGTCGCTCCGCCAAGCGTTATAAAAATGTCACTAATCAAGGCGATCGCTATACGGGTTTTCGGATTGCCGTGACGTTAGCGATTCCCTAGCCGATGCTTTCTCTAGTCAAAGATTGCCGCGCTCTGCGCGGCAATCTTTGACAAATTTAATACCAAGTTAAGAAATGGCGTAGCCATTTCTTAACTTGAGAATTTGCCAGCTTAACCCGAACTGACGTTATACCAATTCACGAAAGTGTGGCAACACTTTTGTGAATTAAAAACTAAACCCAGTAAGGGTTTTCAAAACACAAAATGGCGTAGCCATTTTGTGTTTTGGTATTAATTTACGATCGCAGATGGGAACTAACCTGTAGGAGAGCCTTTTCTAACTGAGCAAAACTAATGGGCTTGCTGATATAGCTATCCATTCCTGCGGCTAAATATTTGTCGCGATCCTCCTGTGATGCGTTGGCGGTCACGGCAATGATATGGGGACGAGAGCTTTGATCCCATTCTGCGACAATTCTTTTGGTTACCTCAATGCCATCCATTTCAGGCATCTGAATATCCATCAAAATCACATCATAATGCTTCGCTCGTAACTGAGTCAGCACATCTAATCCATTATTGACGGTATCGGGTTCGTATCCGAGTGTTTGCAGGAATTTCTGAATGAGAATTTGATTGAATTGCACATCTTCGGCAATTAAAATGCTCAAGGGTAGGGTGGAGGCTAACTTGACCTTATTGACAGGAACAGGGCGCTTCTGTTCTACTTGACCCTCCGAACTTTTGGTGTCATTGGCGGCTGGGGCGATCGCGAGCATCGTTGCTGCGGGCGAGATTTGGTATTCAGCCTTCCGTTCCGTTGGCGGTTCCGTTAAATTCAGGGCAAAACTAAAGGTACTTCCGCGATCGGGGGTGCTGCTCACTCGGATTTCTCCGCCCATCTGCTTGACCAGATTTTGGCTAATGGCAAGCCCTAAGCCCGCGCCTTGCTGATTCCTTTTTGATGTTCCTACTTGCTCAAAGGGTTGAAAGAGCTTCTCCAGATCGTTGGCGGCAATGCCAATACCCGTATCTGTAACCGTAAATTGAATTAATTCGATGGGGGATTCCGTCAGGCTGGTTTGGACTCTTTGGACTCTATTGATGGTTAAGGTAATTCTGCCATGATTCGTAAATTTGATGGCATTACTGAGGAGATTGAGCAGAATTTGTCTTAGGCGTTTTTCGTCGGTATAAACCGTGGTGGGCAAATCTTCGGCAAACTGGGTTGTCAGGGTGAGATTTTTGGCGATCGCTCGGGCTGATACCATGCCCACGGTTACTTGGAGAAAGTCGAGGAGAGCGAAATGATTTAAATCGATCGCCATTTTTTTGGCTTCAATTTTGGAAATATCTAGAATATCCTCGATTAATGCGAGGAGGTAGTCCGCCGATTGATAAATGATTTCTAGATATTGACGGGACTCGCCATCTAAATTAATGCTCTCGCGCAGGAGTTGCGAAAAGCCCATGATTGAATTGAGCGGTGTGCGTAATTCATGACTCATACTTCCGATGAATTCACTTTTAGCCAAATTTGCTGTTTCGGCAAGCATCATCGCCGTTGATAGCTCTTGGTTTTTAATGACTAGCTGCAACCTTTGCTGATTGCGTTCGGTGATATCCTCGATCGCAATTAAGATCATCTGACCGATATTGGGGCGATCGATCTGACAGGCATTGAGTAATACGGTGCGATTGCCCAATTGCGGAAAATTCTGGGTAAGTTCGTAATTCTGCACCGTAATATCTAGCAGCAGAATTTCATTGAGGAGCGATCGTAGTTTGGGGATGTTCCATTCGCCCTGACCAATGGTAAAAATCGATTGATTTTCGGTCTGGCTGGGGCTCATTTGAAAAATTTGATAAAAGGCATGGTTGGCGGTTAATACCTGCATCTCCGCATTAAGTACCACCAGAGGCTGGCGCAAAGTCTCAATGATCGCCGCCGCATAATTGCGGGAAGATTCCAGCTCAAGGGCATTACGTTTGATCAAGTCGATATCAATCAAGCTGATCACGACCCCATCAATGTGATTGTCGGTGGTGCGATAGGGGCGAATTCTCAAGCTGTACCAACGCCCCGATAGGTCTTTAACTTCCTGCTC
The DNA here is from genome assembly GCF_001402795.1 of Pseudanabaena sp. 'Roaring Creek'. Classification (GTDB taxonomy): domain Bacteria; phylum Cyanobacteriota; class Cyanobacteriia; order Pseudanabaenales; family Pseudanabaenaceae; genus Pseudanabaena. The sequence goes on along the minus strand of NZ_LIRE01000136.1, from coordinate 3,422 downwards.
GTAGGGAATCAAAGTATCAATGACCGTTGTGATTAAGGTTCTGATATGGGGAATATCGAGATTATTTTGAATATCGCTAAAGGGTCGCCCCACATCGCTGGGAATTAAATTAAAAGATTGCTCCGCCATCGGCGTAAAGCGTCTAATCCGCAGATCGCCCGACAGCATCAAGATCGGGATATTAACGCTGCTGAGCAAATTTTGCATATCATTGTTGAACTGATGGAGCTGCACGTTACGACTGCGGAGTTCGTCATTAATTGTGCTTAATTCTTCATTCGTCGCTTGAATTTCTTCTTTGGCAGTTTCTAGTTCCTCGTTGGCACTTTGCAACTCCTCATTGCTAGAGAGAATTTCCTCGCCTGCCACCTTGAGGTCTTGGTTGTTCGCCTCCTGCGTCTCAATGATCGATCGCAAATATTCTTTGGTTTTCTCTAACTCATGGGTGAGTCGCGCCACCTCTAGCTCTGCACTAGGTGATCGATCCGATTGATTTAGCTCTTTGCGAGATCTGCCCAGATTTGGCTGTGGTGATAGCGATCGCTGTGGTCTACTCGTAAATAAAACCAAGAAATAGGGATCGTTATTCATACTTAAGGGAATGACCTCGATTTTGACGATCGCCCCCTGTTGCATCTCAATGCCATCTTTGACGATCGGGATATCTTGTTCCTTGGCGCTAAAAATTGCCGATCGCAGCTCTAGTCTCAGGGTGGGACGCGCCATTTTGAGCAAATTGAGGCTAGCTTTGCCTGGAGCTGGTTCCAGATAGGCGCTAGTCTGACCGCGAAACTGTAAAATGTCTAGCTCGCTATTAACAATGACTCCCACAGGCGCATAGCGACTGAGTACGACGCGATCGGCAAGGAGCTCTAAATTATTTTCGGGCGCTTCCTTGAATTTGATCGGAGCGGCTGAATCGCTAACATTATCTTTGGTATAGGTGCTTTTGACAAAGTTAAAATTCATCCTTGGAGCTGAGTTTTTACATTTATAAATACGGCTCTTTTTATCGGCGATCGCAAATAAATCCGTGGCGTTCCCAATCCCTTCTGAGCTTCCCAACATCAAAAAACCGTTAGGATTGAGGGCATAATGGAAAATAGGCATCACCTTTTTTTGGAGGACTGGTTCGAGATAGATCAGCATATTGCGACAACTGATCAAATCTAAGCGCGAAAACGGAGGATCGTTGGTTAGGTTTTGCCTCGCAAATACGCATAGACTCCTCACGGTTTTGCCAATCTGATAGCCTCCTTCCACGGGGATAAAAAAGCGCCGCAAGCGTTCGGGCGAGATATCAATCAAGGTATTATGGCTGTATATGCCGACTCTGGCCTTTTCGATCGCGATCGTACTGATATCCGTTGCAAAAATTTGAATTGTTTGTTTGTTAGGGCGATCATCAAAAAATTCTAAGAGACTAATGGCGATTGAATAGACCTCTTCACCCGTCGCACAGCCTGCGACCCAGATCCGAATCGGGGCATTTGGCAACTTATCCTGACAAATTTGGGGAAAGACAATATCCTTGAGCGCCTTAAAGGAGTCGGGTTCGCGAAAGAAACTCGTTACATTAATGAGAATATCATGGTAAAGTTTCTCGACCTCAATGGGATGCTCTTGTAAGTACTGGGCATACATCCCCAAGTTTTGTAAATTTAGTAATCCCATCCGCCGCGCGATTCGGCGGCGGATCGTGCCTTGCTTGTAATGCGTAAAGTCTACGCCCATAGCATTGTTCAAAATTTCTAAGACGAAGGGTAGAAATTTCTGGTTCTCTGGACTTTCCGTAAAAACGGCTGCTTCGGCTGCTTCAATTTCGTAAATATCATTAGTCATGATATCGGTGGAATCATCCATTTCCATGACATTCTGGCTGATTTTGACCAGTTCTCGCGCAATTTCGGCAGGGGGCAAGACAAAATCTACATACCCCGATGCGATCGCAATCATCGGCATGGTCGGAAACTCTGCCGAGCCGAGATCCTGCGCGAAGGTGACTCCCCCAGTCCCTTTCACTACGCCTAGCCCTACGGTTCCATCTTCGTTATTCCCCGATAAAATGACAGCGATCGCCAGATGTTTGCGATCGGCAGCAAGGGAACTAAAAAAACCATCAATTACCATATATTTCCCCCTCACACGCTGCCGTGGCTCCAGCCGCAAGACTCCCTGCTCCAGCGTCATCAGAGTATTAGGTGGGATCACATATACCGAATTTGGCACGATACGCATACCTTCCACTGCTTCATTAACAGGCATCGTGGTGGCATTGCGGAGGATTTCGCTTAACTGACTGTGATGCTGCGGCGATAAATGCTGAATCAGCACGAACCCCATCCCCGTATCAACTTCTAAATTGCTTAAGAGTTGTGTAAAGGCTTCTAGCCCCCCTGCCGAAGCGCCAATGCCAACAATGGGGAAGCTATCTGGCAAACTAGACTTAGATCCCATTGATAAATCAGAGGAACTAGTGACTACTAAACTTGATTCTGATTTGTCAGTCATTTAGTTTCTCCCTTGATTTGATTTATAAGTAGCTGATAATTAAAATTCAGAATCAAAATCGGTAGCGCACGAGCAGCGTGTGCTACAGGTTTTGGAGTTTTATATTTAATTGCGTCTAGCTACTTAGCAATTCTAAATAAGTTTAGATCGGCTTCAATCTCGCTCAGACGGGATACATTGGCTGAGCGTGAAGTCCCATTGTTCTCATAAATGATTTAGGACTGCAATGTAGCAATCCTAAATCATTTGTGGAAGTGCTCCCCAAAAGGGGGCGCTTCCACAAACCCAAAAATCTACAAATGATTTAGGACTTCTATATTTACTAATACTAATACATAAGCCTTACAAAGTTGTTTTTTATCAAAAATATTCAATTGATTGCGAGATTATATTTGCGAATAATTTGATTTGTTGTCGAGTTTAATGAATTTATGAAACTGGAATTTTATGATCTTCTTTTATCTTTATCGTTTTTGTGATTTGTATAAAACCTTCTAAAAACAACTGATTTGGATGAAAGAAGCCTATATTTTGCCTCTAGTTACTGTTTTCTAGGGTTAAATATTTGCTACTAGTTTTTTCTTTATTTGTTTTTGTGATGTATTAGCTTTGTGTGTATAAGTATACTGAATATACTTATAAATATACATATTGATTGGGTATTGGATATTCTTAGTTAGTACTAATTTTTATGACTTTCTCTAAATTAGAATTGCTCGTAAATAAAACCTCTTTAATAAAAGGGAATCTATAGTGAGCCTCAATGAGTTAAGAAACCATTTAAGAATTCACTAGATCCCCCCAGCCCCCTTAAAAAGGGGGGAGAATTAAATTCTTCCCCCTTTTTAAGGGGGATTGAGGGGGATCTCTTAGAGTTTTTGACCGCAGAAAGTAATTCTTAAATGGTTTCT
>NZ_LIRE01000135.1 GCF_001402795.1 Pseudanabaena sp. 'Roaring Creek' | reverse complement strand
GACTCTATAGGTGTTTCGGGGAGGTCAAACATGATAAACGGCTCAATGCTTTTAATGACGAGTGTTTCAGCCATCAAAGACCTCCGAGGCTAAAACTATTGCATATCGAGTGTTTCAGCCATTTAAGCTAAAGTATCTCCCCGAAACGCCTATTGAGCCCAAATCAATTACCCAAGTAAAATACGATGGATTATCATAATTTTTCCTCCAAGTCGCATGATGTTCAAAGGCTTCATCAATGAGCTTAATGAATATGCGCCCAATCTCCTGTTGAGGTTTAATACCAAAACACAAAATGGCTACGCCATTTTGTGTTTTTAAAACCCTTAATGGGTTTGGTTTTCAATTCCCAAAAGTGTAGCCACACTTTTGGGAATTGGTATAAGGATTAATTTTAGCAGAGCTTTAAAGTGTCCTCTTAGGTGAGCCCTTCCCATGAACCCCAAAAAAGTCATCACTTTCCTTTCTCTAATCGTCATTACCCTATGCGCGATCGCAGGATGTAGCTTCTTTTCTCCAACCATCGAACAAACCATTAAACCTATAGCCAGCTCATCAATTCCCACAGTTAAGCAGGAGAATATCCAATTAACAGTTTCAGCAGCAGCAAGTCTCAAGGATGCATTAGGTGAAATTTCCCTTGTGTATAGCAAAGCCAAATCGAATGTCGCCCTTCGCAATAACTTTGGAAGTTCGGGCGACTTACAACAACAAATCATTAATGGTGCTCCCGTTGATGTCTTCATTTCCGCTGCTGCTAAGCAAATGGATGAATTGCAGAAAAAGGACTTAATCGTTGCTGATACTCGGCGCGATTTATTAAGCAATCGCCTAGTACTAATTGTGCCTGCGGATAAAGATGATGCTAGAGAATTAAAAGATCTAACCAGTGCTAGTATTACGCGAATTGCGATCGGCGATCCTCGCAGTGTTCCCGCAGGTCAATATGCCGAACAAGTTTTGACAAAATTAGAACTATTGCAAGATGTGCGATCAAAATTTGTCTTAGTGAATAACGTGCGTCAAGTGCTGCAATTTGTGGAATCGGGTAATGCTCAAGTAGGAATCGTCTATGCTACAGATGCCAAAACTTCCACTAAAGTTAAAGTAGTACAAGTCATTGATGCTAAACTTCACAAACCAATTGTCTATCCGATCGCCGTTTTACAAAAAAGCATCAACCAAACAACCGCCAAATCCTATCTAGAATTTTTATCCAGCGAACCAGCCAAAACAATCTTCGAGAAACATGGATTCAGCCCCCTCTGATAAGAGGTCTAATATGATTATGATCGAGAATGCTCGTGAGTTTCTTTCTCGGATTGAGAATTATCCGATCGCATCAAGACTAGAGAAACAAATAGAAAAAAGCAATCACGCTTTATTTATTCTTCATGACCAATTGAATCTTGATGCCTTTCCCAAGGAGTTGCTCGATCGTAAGCCAATTTTAATCTTTGTCGAATCTCTAGCCTACGCGATCGCCATCCCGCATCACAAACAGAAATTGGTTTATATGCTGAGCGCTCAGCGACACTTTGCTATTAGTTGCCATCAGAAGGATTTTCCCATTGTCAATCTATTTACCGAAGGTTTTTTTGCCGATGCTTTAGAAGAATTCCTCACGCGCTATCCCCATATAGAATTAACCTATATGCAGCCTTCTGAATGGAATACGCGATCGCAAATGTCACATTTAGCAAATATATTTGCTAAGCGCATTAAAGCCTTACCCAATCAATTTTTCATTGCCGATGTTGAGAAATTTAAACCTAAAATCAAAAAAGGTTATCGCCTAGAAACTTTTTATCGAGAATTACGAAAACAGACAGGCTATCTGATGCAAGAAGGTAAACCCATTGGCGGTAATTGGAACTACGACAAAGAGAACCGCAAGGCATTACCTAAACAAATAATAATTCCAGAGATCCCAGAAATTAAACCCGATCCCATTACTCAAGAAGTAATTGCACTAGTCCAAAAATATCTCCCTAATACATTTGGGAAGTTAGACAAATTTATTTATGCCGTCACCCGCGATCGTGCCCTAGAGCTAGCTCAATTGTTTGTCGAAACCCGCTTATCCAGATTTGGAGCTTACGAAGACGCAATCAAGGTAGGCGAACCATTTCTATTTCATTCAGTGTTATCGATATATCTAAATAATGGATTGCTCTTACCAAGGGAGATTTGCGAAATGGCGATCGCTGCCTATGAAAAAAAATTAGCTCCTCTGAATTCCGTTGAAGGATTTATTCGCCAAATCCTCGGATGGCGGGAGTATATTCGCGTTTATTATGAAGCAAAAATGCCAGATGTCCGCGAGAGTAACTATTTTGGATTTGATAACAATCTACCCCAGTTATATTGGGATGCAAATACAGATCTGCTATGTCTTAAAGATGCGATCGCCCAAGTTTTAAATTATGGCTATTCCCATCACATTCAACGCTTGATGGTCTTAAGCAATTTTAGCAATCTCGTTAACGTTGATCCTCGCCATCTAAACCACTGGTTTTGGCTTGCCTATGTGGATGCCTATGAATGGGTTGAACTACCGAATGTACTGGGAATGTCTACCTTTGCGGATGGAGGAATTTTAGCATCTAAGCCCTATGTCTCGGCTGGCAACTATATCAATAAAATGAGCAACTGTTGCTCACAGTGCAAATACAATGTAAAGGAAAAAACGGGTGAAACTGCTTGTCCATTTAACTATTTATATTGGCACTTTGTCGATAAGCATCGTGAAAGTTTTACTGATAATGGAAGAGTTTCCCTCATGGTTAACGCCTATGAGAAAAAAACAGAAAATGAGAAACAAGAAATTCATCTATCTGCCACCAAGTTTATTAATGAAATAAAGTAAAGCCTTTTGCGTAATTATTTTTCGTAATTATTTTTCGTAATTAAATAGCAACGTATAGCAGTAGCCAGTTATGTTAGGACAAAAACAAAACCCAGAAGAGTGTTGCGGCGCTTCGCGCCGCAACACTCTTCTGGGTTTTATGTCTTAACTTATTTGGCTATAGCTATA
>NZ_LIRE01000744.1 GCF_001402795.1 Pseudanabaena sp. 'Roaring Creek' | reverse complement strand
GTCTCGACCGTCGTATTCCTGATAAACAGCTTTTGATTCAGGAAGTCTCGGCTTGGGAAAATCGCAGGAATTCTCTCTCTTGTAAAGTCAATTGGCAATTTACTACTGCTGATGCTCGCATTAAATTGCTTCGCCTCTACCCGTCAATAATTACTTGACTGCCTACTAGTGTAGATTGATGAAGTACTCTACTCCCCTAGTATGACAACCCTACTAATTATATATTATCTACGCGATGTGCAACTAAAAGTCTGAAAGCCTTGATTTCTCGTACTTTATGGGGTGATCGCCTCAATTATCTATTTACTAAAGGCGATCGCTATTCAATTTCTTGACTTTGCGATCGCTAATGTGGAGTTAAGCTGGAAGCAACTTTTGCAAGAGATGAATCACATTTAAGCTCATAATCTTTGCAATCTCTTTTTCGGAAAAGCCTTCCTTCTGTAAGGCTTGGGTGAGCTGTCCAAGGTTAGCTACATCAAACGGAACCCGAACTGCACCGTCAAAATCTGAGCCGATCGCAACATAGTCTATACCAACCTTATCAGCAACATATCGAATCGCCCTAGCAATAGCGCTGGCATCTTCTCCACACACGGCTGTTTCCCAGAAACCAATTCCGATCACCCCACCAGATTGGGCAATCTGCTGAAGTTGGCGATCGCTGAGATTTCTGGCATTGTTACAAGTCCCTTGTACACCAGTATGGGAAACTAACACAGGACGGCTAGTTATCTGCAACACCTCATTCATGGTTTGAGCCGATGCATGGGCTAAATCAATAATTAAGCCCAAAGCCTCCATTCGCTTAAGAACTTCTCGCCCAAAGGGAGATAGCCCTCCTTTATCAACCCCATGAGCAGAACCACTTACCTCAGTATCAAAAAAGTGGGATAATCCAATCAACCGAAATCCCTCTTCATAAAGCTGGTTCACATTCTCAAGCTGACCTTCCAGCGCATGTGCACCCTCTAAACCCAACAGCCCTGCGGTAATTGCTCGATTCTGTTGTCTTTGGGCAAGATAGCTGTTCAAGTCTTGCTTGGTCTTGATAATCCTAAACTTACCTGAAGCATCTCGCTCAAGGGATTGAAGCCGTCTGGCTTGATAGAGGGCTCGCTCCTTGAGACTAAACCACGATGGGATCGGCCATCGTTGAAGGATTGCTAGCTTTGTGATGTTGTCACTACGATCATTGTTCCCTTCCAAGAGCAAAGGCGTAGGAACTTTGGTCACGACTGTAAAGATTTGCAGAGCAACATTGCCTTGAATCAGACGAGGCACATCAACATGTCCATAGCTTTCCAGTTTAGAGAGATCCCTTCCCCAAAGCAGAGAGTCTGCATGTAAGTCAACAATAGTTAAAGACTCGTGCAGGGCTTGAGAAGACGAACTCAGGGGTTGGAGAACTAAGGGGCTAATCGGATTAAATCGCTTTGCAACGAAGGATGGAGCAAATGAGAAAACTAGGATTGCTATCAAGATCGCTAGACTGATAACTAGAAGCAGTCCCAAACGAAATACTTTACCGATTTGTCTTCGCTGTCTCACAGAGTAACCCACCGAAACTGTTTAATTATGCCCTTAGCGGTGAGCAGGCTAACCGCTTAATTGAGCGGCAGAAGAACTTTTGCTCTCAGCTAAAATATCACGATTTTGTCCGCTCCAATGATGTGTTACTTCGATCGCCATCAATTCCTTAACTTTGCGATCGCTATTATTGTGAGTCTTGATTTTTAAGCGATCGCTTTGATGCTCTCAGTTGTAAAATTGGGGCGATCGCTTATGATGTTGTTTCGTTTGTGACAGACACAGACATATTCGGCTAGAATTTATCAAGACGATTAGTATTGGAAAGGAAATTCTATTTTGTCAAACACAGATTCCAAAACAAATCAGCCTCGCCTTTTATCATTTACCCTTGACGGTTGGTCTGTTTTGGGTGGTCGGGTTACTGTGCCTTTACACGATGGTGTTGCAGTATTAGTTGGTCGTAATGGATCTGGGAAATCAGCCATTATTGAAGGGTTTGAGGCGATTTCATTATGTGCAATTGGCAAGTCTAACCGAGTTCCATACAATAATAGCGATAGTATTCCCAAGATATTAGAAATCGAAATTTTGACACCAGATAAGCGTCATCTAGCATATAAATATGAGCGTATTCCTCTATTTACATCTACCGAAAGTTTGGATCTAGATGATTCTATAAGTGATAATTTAGGAGAAAAGCAATTCTCTTGGCATGGCTATTGTCAATACGTTGATGGAAACCAAGAGACTATTTGGACTACAGAAAATGGAATAACAACACTAATTAATGAACACGGTCAAAACGCTGGCATTCTTGGAAATATTCATTTATTTCCACAATCAATACTTCCTGAGAACTCTTCACTAAAGTTTCCTCGCGAAATGTTTTGGATCTATGATGTTTTGAATGGAGTCCGTGTATTTATTAAGACTACTATTTCTAGTCGTAAAAATACTTCGATAAAAGTTTTACGCAACAAAAATATCGTTGTTGCAGATAGTTTAGGAATAGCTGGTTTATTAACTCAAAAAATTCATCGTTGTATGGATATGGGGAGTCTTAATGAGCTTGAAAGTATTTGTCAACGAGTTGGGATTGCAAACAAGATAACTGAACAAAAATTCTATGAAAATGGGGAAAATAAAAGAGGTGCTAAAAATGGAGAATATTACTTTTCAATTCTTCTAGACGATGTAAATATTGGATTAGTTTCTGATGGAACTCTGAAGGTTTTGTCAATCCTGATAGAAATAATAGACTTAAAAACTAGTTCAACAATAGTCATTGAAGAGCCAGAAACGCAAATTCATCCTGCGATGTTAGCCAAGTTACTCAGTGAGATCGAGACTTATACTTATGGAGAAAATTTAATTCTCTCAACTCATTCACCACAGGTAGTCTCATGGACAATTCCAGAAAAAATCAATTTAGTTCATCGTAAGGATGGACAGACCTTCGTTCGCAAATTAGGTGAAGCCCAAATTCATAATGTTATCGAATATCTATCTGAAGAAGGGGACTTAGGCGAATGGATTTATAGTGGTATTCTCGATGATGAGTAACATTAAGATTGCCTTAATTGCTGAGGATGAAACAGACTGTGCTGCAATTCGCAGAATTGTTCATCGTGTCCTTGGGGCAGAAATCGCAACCAAAAAATGGGCTTCTAACGGTTGTAGTACATTAAAGAAAAAGCTAACCGCAAAGCTGAAAGTTCTTTCCAGTGAAGGTTGTAATATTTTTATTGTCGTTCATGATTTGGATCGTAATCCTCAAAATACATCCCTCAACAATGAGACAGCATTACGCTCAAAATTAGAAGCTTTATCTTCTGAAATTCACAGTCTTAATAAACATATCTGTATTCCCATTGAAGAATTAGAAGCTTGGTTTTGGTCTGATCCAGAAGTTATCAAATATCTTGGCGGTGAAAAAGGGAAAGCACATCCTAACCCTCACGAAATTAAATCTCCTAAAGAAAAACTAATAGAATTATCCAAAGATGCAAGTAGAAAGCCTCGTTACAGTACTAACGATAATGACAAATTAGCGACCATGTTAAATTTGGATCTATGTTCTAAACGGTGTTCTTCATTTAGAGAGCTAGTCAAATTCTTGCGATCGCTCTAAAATTTGTACTAAGAGCTTTTTCCCAACATTCACAATATGACAAATCTCTAGCGATCGCTGAGTCCTGAGCTTTAGGCGATCGCCGACAACTGATTCGGAACTAGACAATGATGTTAATCAAGATGCCAATCAACAAGTTATCGTTGTGATAGAGCATTGATGCGTTGATGACGACGATGTTGCCAAATCTTGGGAATCACGCGCATACGACGCTTGAAGTTGCTCCATTCCTCTGGACTCAGTTCAATCTCTCGCCAAGTAGGTCGAGCCAATAACCGCTCCGACCAATCATTCAGGTTTGGATAATTAGTCAAAGTAATTCCTAAATCAGGCATCCTGTGAATAAGCGTTCCAGCTACAATTTCAGCCATTGTCAGTTGTTCTCCAGCAAAGTAGCATAAATTGCCTAACAATCCCTCAAGGAAATTGAGGGTGTTAATTGCCCGTAGCTGAGCATATTCAAACTCTAAGGATTTTTCGTTTGAGTTTTCCTTACCAACAAGCAACCCGAAGATTGCAGGCAGTAACTCATTGAACGTAACCGTCTGCACCATCCGAACCCTTGCTAAAGCCTGTGCATCTGTTGGTAATAGAGATGGAGAAGGATATTTCGCTTCCAAGTAATCTAAAATCGCCAAGGATTCAATCACCCTAAAGTCATCATCAAACAAAACTGGAACATGACTAAAAGGATTTAAGGATAAGAACTCAGGCTCAAACTGTTCACCACCCAAATTAACCGAAATCAGCTCAAAAGGAAGCTGTTTTTCCAATAGTGTCAACCACACGGGACGGGCATAGGCGGAGGGACGAGAGTAGTAAAGTTTAATCATATAGTCCCAATCTTTAGCTTTTAACTTGCAATTTACAACGTACTGTAACAAGGATAGGTTGTAAAATGCAAGTGATAAGCCTCTATATCTTGCTATGCCTCAATCCAAACGCTCACCCTGTCCCATCTCCTGCACATTAGATCTGATTGGCGATCGCTGGACATTACTTGTCATCCGAGACATGATGTTCTTTGGTAAGCAACGTTTTGAAGAGTTTTTAGAATCTCCTGAAGGAATCTCGACTAATATCTTGGCAAACCGCCTCAAGCTGCTTGAAGAATTAGGTTTAGCAGAAAAGCAGCCCTACAGTAATCATTCCCGTCGCATGAACTATCAACTCACCGAGAAGGGACAAAGCTTACGTTCTGTTTTGAAGGTAATCACTGTTTGGGGATTGAAGCATATTGATGACACGCAGATCCCTCAGAGTAATACCAATTCACGAAAGTGTGACAATACTTTCGTGAATTGAAAACTAATACCAATTCCCAAAAGTGTGGCTACACTTTTGGGAATTGAAAACCAAACCCAGTAAGGGTTTTAAAATTACAAAATGGCTACGCCATTTTGTAATTTGGTATAAACCTAGTAGGGGTTTTCAAGTTAATAAATGGCGTAGCCATTTATTAACTTGGTATAGCCTTCCATATGCCGATCGCGGTACTAATAATTTCAACACAACTGAACCATAAACGCCCACAAGCAAGCTCCGAATTGTCTTATCATTGCGCCTTGAGCGTATTCTCTAACAATGCGCGATCAAAAAAGTGGATGACTCGTTGGCGATATTCACTCGGATACTTGGCAAGCCCTTCCCCATGTCCAACATCAGGAATTTCCCACACATCCACATCTTTGGGATTACGAGCAACAGCCGCAAACCACTGCACTTGGCGTAGTTCGCGCCCATGTCCTGTCTGTCCAGTAGCGATCAGCAAAAGCGGAATGGCAGGACGGTGCGCGAGAGCCTCGACCACAGACCTAGGGAGGGGAATATGTAATGCTCGCTCCAAAAAACGATCCACAAACCAATTGTCAAGCCAATCGATCGCGCTACGCGGCCACTCTGTCACGGTTACTGGGGGAAAGAGATCGCCCACGGTGGCGGGAGTTGCCCCATCAGCAACGACCGCATGAATCGCAGGATACTGGGTCGCAGCCCGCAACGCAATTTGGGCTCCCATCGAAAACCCGAATACACCGATACGCTGCGGATCAACATCAGGCTGGCGTTGGACATAGGTCAGCATCGGTGCAATATCTGTGACTTCCAGCCAGCCCCAAGATCGTTGTGAACCGCTACTCGCACCATGGGCACGGCGATCGCAAATTAAGACTCCGTAACCCTGTTGCGCCAACATAGCAATGTGAGACAGCATCGCCGTGCGATTGCCCCCTTCACCATGCATTAGGATGACTGCCGCACGATTATGCGATGGCAGATACCAGCAGGTAAGCGACAGGCGATCTGTGGTAGTTAGTTGGACATCGCGGACAGGCAAGCGTGAATCCGCTGGGGGTTGGCAGCAGGTAGGTTCTGAGAATGGCGACAGGATGGATGAAAGGCGTGTCGCAGCGTGGAGCGCAAGTCCGACGATACTAATGAGCAGAAGCAGCCCAACTCCACTGGCAATCCATTGCCAGCGCAAGCGAAAAGAAGTGTGCGCCATTTTAAGTCAAGTGCGATCGCCTCAATTATATACCTACTAAATTTACGAACCCCACTACGATTCCAGAAATACACCCATCTTGCGGAATTTTTGATAGCGTAGCTCTTGCAACTCTTCGGCTGGCAACTTACTTAAGCGATCAAGATTTTCCACCAGCGCCGCCTTCAGATTTTCCGCAGACTTCAGAGGCGATCGATGCGCCCCACCTAGGGGTTCGCTAATCACATAGTCAACGATCCCCAAGCGCAACAGATCGGGGGCGGTAATTTTTAAAGCTTCGGCTGCCTTACCCGCCTTTGCCGAATCGCGCCAAAGGATCGCCGCACAAGCCTCAGGTGTCGCAACCGTATAGACGGAATTCTCAAACATCATAATGTGATCGCCAATGCCGATCCCCAAGGCTCCACCCGAGCCGCCTTCACCGATCACCGTGCAAATAATTGGCACGCTTAGCCCAAACATCTGGCGCAAATTTGCGGCGATCGCTTCGCCTTGTCCCTGCTCCTCCGCCGAAACCCCAGGGTATGCGCCAGGAGTATCGATTAGGGTGATAATCGGCAAGTTAAACCGATGGGCATGATCCATCAGACGCGCCGCCTTACGATAGCCCCCAGGAGATGCCATCCCAAAATTGCGGGTCATGTTGTCTTTGGTGTCGCGCCCCTTTTGATGCCCCAAAATTACCACTGGGCGATCGCTAATGCGGGCTAGTCCACCAACTAAAGCGGGATCGTCATTACCTCGGCGATCGCCATGCAACTCCATCCACTCATCGGTAATAGCTTGCACGTAGTCAAGGGTGCTAGGACGACGGGGATGCCTAGCGATCTGCATCCGTTGCATTGCGCCTAAGCCTGAAAATATTTCACGGCGCAAAAGCTCCGCACGTTGCTCTAAAAGGCTAATCTGCTCGACCATATCGACATCGTTTTCATTCGCGAGCTCGCGGATTTGGGCGATACGGTTTTCTAGTTCAACGATGGGCTTTTCAAAGTCAAGCAGGATTTGGCGATCGGCCATGATGCAATTTTTGTATATTAGATACCATTTCTCAGATTAGCAGACAAAGGGGAGAGGATGACCACCTTCGAGCATTTTCTTGAAGACTCGATAGGAATCTGTATTGCTTTCATAGGCTCGCTTAGAACCATCATCATTTACCCAAGCAAAGATAATGATTTTGCTTTCTTGGCGATATTCGCTACGGATGGGATCTTGAGGGATGACTTCAAATGCTAATTTGGCGATCGACGCTTTGTGGCATTTTTCTGTTTGTAGTCATGGGGATATTTCTTCTGTAGCCCTTCAACAAACAGCAAGAAGAGAAGGCTTTGCCACACTTTCAAAATTCTCTCTAAGCTTTATGGCAGTGCAAAGCGCTGTATAGTTGAAGGTAGGTTTTGATTAAGAAATGTGATGGCGCAAACACTCGATGCGGATGTAATTGTTATTGGCTCAGGGATTGGCGGTTTAGTCACCGCGACGCAATTGGCAGCGAAGGGGGCAAGCGTAATTGTCCTTGAGCGCTATTTAATTGCGGGGGGCAGTGGGGGCTATTTTGAGCGCAATGGCTATCGCTTTGATGTGGGCGCGTCGATGATTTTTGGTTTTGGCGATCGCGGTACGACTAATCTCCTCACCCGTGCGTTGGCGGCGGTGAATATGAAAATGGAGACGATTCCCGACCCTGTGCAGATCCATTACCATTTGCCGAATCATCTGGAAATTGAGGTACATCGAGACTATGAGAAATTTTTACAAGAATTAGGCGATCGCTTTCCCCACGAACGGGTCGGTATTCGCAAGTTTTATGACGAATGTTGGAAGATTTTTAACTGCCTAAATGCGATCGAGTTGCTTTCTCTAGAAGAATGGCGCTACTTGATGCGCGTATTTTTCCAGAATCCCCTTGCTTGTCTGGGTTTAGCTGCCTATCTGCCCCAAAATGCAGGTGATATTGCCAAGAAATATATTCGCGATCCTGAACTATTGCAATTCATCGATATGGAATGCTACTGCTGGTCAGTGGTTCCCGCCGATCGCACTCCTGCAATTAATGCAGGTATGGTCTTTAGCGATCGCCATTATGGTGGCATTAACTATCCCGTCGGTGGCGTGGGCAAGATTGCCGAAAAGTTAGCGGAAGGTTTAGAAAAAGCGGGTAGCGAAATCCGTTATGGGGCAAGGGTTACCCAGATTATTCCCAAAGCCAAATCTGGTAAAGGTGCGATCGGGGTCAAACTAGCGAATGGCGAAGTTCTCTATGCTAAAAAAGTAGTTTCCAATGCCACTCGTTGGGATACCTTTGGGAACTTACTCAAGGATGAGCCTTTACCCAATGGCGAAAAGGGATGGCAATCGCGCTATCAGAAATCCCCTAGTTTCCTGAGCTTACATCTCGGTGTCGAGGCTGCCGCAATTCCCGATGGTGCTGCCTGTCACCATATTTTGCTCGAAGATTGGCAGGATATGCAGAATGAACAAGGCACAATTTTTGTCTCGATTCCAACGCTACTCGATCGCTCCCTTGCGCCTGAAGGCTATCATATTGTGCATACCTTCACACCTAGCTGGATGAGTGAATGGGAAGATTTATCTGCGTCAGAATATGAAGCAAAGAAAAATGATGCGGCGAGAAAATTATGCGATCGCCTCTTAGCAATTTTCCCTAAACTAGAAGATTGTCTCGACTATCAAGAAGTCGGCACACCCCGCAGTCATCGTCGCTTCCTCGGTCGTGCTGATGGAACCTATGGACCAATTCCTACAGGCAAGCCTTTAGGACTTTTGGGAATGCCTTTTAATCGGACTTCTATTCCTGATTTATATTGTGTCGGTGATAGTACTTTTCCAGGACAAGGTTTAAATGCTGTTGCCTTTTCAGGCTTTGCCTGTGGACATTTAGTCGCATCATCTTTAGGACTTGTCTAGCAATTCAATATTTTTATACAAGGCAAGTACAATTAATAATATGTTGATATAGGTCTTAAGATATGAGTGTTGTCAAAGAACTTATTTTAGACAAGTTAGAGCAGTTAGAGATCTTATCTAAGCCTGCTTTAAAAGAAGTTTTAGATTTTGTTAGCTTTTTAGAGTGGCGACTAGAAACAAATCAACAATCAATTCTAAGTTCTAATCCACTTCCTAAAGAAGATGTGGAAGCAACAGAAAATACAAGTTCTTTTTTGTTAGAGATTGCGTCATCTTTTGCTGATGGTTTGTCTGATGAAGATTTGGAACGTTTACCGACGGATGGCGCAGAAAATCACGATCGCTATCTCTACAATAATCAAGTATGACTGAGATGATTTTTGCTGACACTTTTTATTGGGTGGCATTACTCAGTCCTCGTGATACTTTTCACAGTCAAGCGATCGCTATTACAGCAAGGCTTGGTAAGACGAAAATTATTACAACTGATGAAGTATAGTTGTTTTAAATAACTTGTAGACGGGCTTCGACTTCGCTCAGCCCTCGGTGTAAGCTAGCTGAGCGAAGTCGAAGCTGTAGTTTTTATTTGAATTATCTATA
>NZ_LIRE01000691.1 GCF_001402795.1 Pseudanabaena sp. 'Roaring Creek' | reverse complement strand
AAGTTAAATACTAAGTTATAGCTACAGTTACTTGACTTAGGACAAATCAAACCCCAAGAATTGATTGGCGGCGCTTCGCGCCGCCAATCAATTCTTGGGGTTTATATCAAAAATGGCATTGCCATTTTTGGAATTAGTACTAGACTTCAATAATTGGAAACTCATACCAATTCGCGAAAGTGTTGACACCACTTTCGTAAATTCAAAACCAAACCCAGTAAGGGTTTTTAAAGCTGAAAATAGCTACGCTATTTTCAGCTTTGGTATAATTCACCCGATCGCAAGATATCGCCGAGCTATTATTTAAGAGATAATCGTAAATGAGTAATCGCAGCCCAAGTTATTTGAAGAGAGTTTCGTTAAGCGAAATTTTCTTGAATAACTTGGGCTAAATATTTTAGTGGTCATATCTGAGATCATGCAGTCCTTAACAACCTTTTCGAGCCTTGATAATAACCTTCGCAAAAATCTGACTGCGATTTTTTTGGCAGGGCTGTTCTTTTGGTCGAGTATGGCTTCCCAGTTGCCAACTTTACCTCTCTATGTCCGCACCTTAACGCAGTCCTTCGATCAAATTGGCATCGTCATGGGTTCCTTTGCCATCGGTCTGCTTGTCTGCCGTTCTTATCTTGGCAGACTCTCCGATCGCAAAGGGAGACGTTATACAATGAGAATTGGATTGATTGTTGCGGCTATAGTGCCCCTATGCTATGCCGCATTACCATCAATTCCTTTATTAATGTTTTTTCGTGCCGTACATGGGATTAGTATTGCCGCCTTTGCCGCTAGCTATAGCGCTTTAGTTTCCGATCTTGCACCGATTGAGAAACGTGGAGAAATTATTGGTTATATGAGCTTGGTCAATCCCTTAGGTTTGGCGTTTGGTCCTGCAATTGGGGGGTTGATGTATGAAGCATGGGGATATCAACTTCTATTTATATCGGCATCACTCCTAGCGATCGCAGGGCTGCTATTAACAACTCAAATTGAGACAGAAGGAAACATCGGTAATCGTCAAGCGGAATCAGCTAATACGGCGAAGCCAAAATTTTGGGAAACATTCCTTAATCCCCGCGTCAGAGTTCCTTCGACCATCCTCTTACTCGTAGGATTTGCTTTTGGAACCCTCAGTGCTTTTATGCCTCTTTTGATGCAACAAAAACATGTTCCTTTAAATGCTGGCTTGTTCTATATGGCAGCCGCACTTTCAGGATTTATCATTAGGTTTCCCGTGGGAAGATTAAGTGACGAATGGGGACGGGGTATTTTTATCTCTATCGGCATCTTCTTTTATGCCGCCTCTATGGGGATCATCTATTTTGCGAACCATGACTACGAGTTTCTGCTATCTGGCATTGCTGAGGGAATTGGTTCGGGAATTGTTATTCCTGCGATCGTGTCTTTACTTGCCGATCGCACAGTTCCGCAGGAACGGGGATATGTATTTGGGATGACATGGATCGGCTTCGATCTGGGGATCGCTTTGGCAGGACCGATTATGGGTAAGCTGATTGCTTTTGTGGGGATTACGAATATCTTTGCGATCGCCACAGGGCTCTGTCTTATTGGCATGGCTATTTTCAGCACCCAATCTAACAAGACATTATCCGATTCCTTTAAATTTGCGATTGGGAAAACAAGCGATCGCTACGCTGTGAAGTCTTCTCCGATTCGCATTTAGGATAACGTCAGTTCGGGTTAAGCTAGCAAATTTTAAAAGCCCAAAAGTAAAAGCCTTGCGTAGCAAGGCTTTTACTTTTGGGCTTTGAGAGAGGGTTTGCTACGCAAACCCTCTCTCAAAGCCCGTTTCAAATTATCCCGAACTCACGTTAGGATAGTGCCCAATTCAAAAAAGCAAATATGAGTGGCGGCACTAAGCGCCGCCACTCATATTTGCTTTTTTATTTTGTTTCTGACAAGGCAAGCGCTCTAGGTATATAAAGTGACATCGAACCGACAATCGGAATTGCTGACGGGCAACTTTCGGTTTTATACCAAACAGGTTTACCCCACATTAAACCTTCACTGGCGGGGCTTTGCGGAATTGTGCAGTTCATTTCCGTATCGTGAAGTCTAAACGCCACCATGTTTTGGGGCAATCCTTGTCTAACTACATCGATATAGCGATCGCGATAGATGCCCTGAATAATATTGCGGTTGTATAGGCTTGCCGAAGTGCCAACATTGAGATTGTATTTCTCAATCATCCAACTGGGAACATAATAAGCATGAGACTCTCCAGTAGTATTTTTGAAGGTAATAATATTACCAGAAATTTTTTCGATGACTTGAGGAGTATTACTGTCAAGATACTCACCCATGGTTTGCGTTTGGGCTGCGGTCTCCGATGCCATCAATACGATCGCGATCGGGATTGCTCCGAGGAGAAATCTTAAAATAAATTTTGGCATAGTCTTTGAAACTCCGAATTTCTGATGCGATTTTGGTGCTGCTCCCTTACGATTGCATTATCGCGATTGAGCTGATGCGTGAGTTGCTTGACTACTGTACAAAACTTATCCTCTGCCTTGATTTCTTCATTTTTTGGGGTAGTGCTAAAAAAGGAAAGGATGGTCGGTGTAAAGCGCCGACCATCCTTTCCTTTTTAAAAGCATATGTACGGGGAAAATGATTGGTACTTGCATTCGGGGGAGAAGGAACAATTAATGTTAGGGTTTTTAATCTTTCTTAAATAGCATGATCAGAGCGATCGCTATATCATATCTACAAGGATCTAGGCGCACTTAAATATAAAATCCCAAAACCTATGACTCATGTATGGCTTGCGCCACAGGTTTTTAATCTGGATTTTAATTATGCCTAAATCCTTAAGTAGTTAGGCATAATTAAAAAACAAAACCAGAGAGCGTACCGCCCGCTAAGCGGGCGGTACGCTCTTCTAGGTTTTAAGTCTAATTATCGCTCCATCAAGCAACAATTACGGGACTAATGCTAACAACCTAGAGAGGCTTTTATGTCCATATCAAACTCAGAACTACCTCGTAAAGCGGGACGAGCCGAACAAGCTGGAGCAATTCTGGCTACAGCTAAAGTCGCAGGCAATCTTGCCCTTGCATCTAGCGTTACGATCGCTTTACTCGTAGGGATCGTATTTTCTTTAGTTGCGGCCACTATTTTTATCCTCGATAGTTCCAATCCCGTTCTCGGATTTGGCATTGCTGCGCTCTTTACCATTGCTTTCAATGCGATCGTATTCTTTATATCGCCTTGGATTATGGATTTAGTTCAGGGCTGGCTTTATCATACGCGTTGGGTCAAGATTGAAGAAATCGAACGACTCAGCCCTGAATCTGCCCATACAATTCAGCGCATTTGCAGTCTCAAAAAGATTAAACAGCCACGTATTGGCATTATCGATGACAATAATCCCACCGCCTTTACCTATGGAGCCTTACCAGATAGCGCTCGGATCGTAGTCAGCGCGGGGTTATTTAAATACCTAGATGATGACGAAGCGGCGACGGTTTATGCCCATGAGCTAGGGCATATCGTTCATTGGGATTTTGCCGTGATGACTGTGGCTTCTACCTTAGTCCAGATTACCTATCTGCTCTATATCACCATTCGTGAGATTGGCAAAAAAGTAAATGACGAACGGGCTGAAAATGCAGCGGCGATCGCTGCTTTTATTGCCTATGTTTTCTACATTGTCGGAACCTATCTATTACTTTATCTATCGCGCACTAGAGAATACTTTGCCGATTGCTTTGCCGCCGAACAAACGGGCAATCCCAATGCTCTATCGCGGGCTCTGGTTAAAATTGCCTATGGCATTATTCAAGAAACAGGGAAATCAAAGGAACCCAGCCGTTTAATGCAGGGTACTCGCGCGATCGGTATTTACGATGCCAAGGCCGCCGCAACCACGGGTACGGCTTACCAAATTACTTCCTCTCCTGAAAAGATCGGTCGTCTATTTCTCTGGGATCTCTTTAATCCTTGGGGTTGGTGGATGGAATTAAATTCCACTCATCCTCTGACGGGCAAACGGGTGCGCGCCCTGAGTAACTACGCCGAGCAACTAGGCTTAGAAATGGAATTTGATATGGGGCGCGTAGCTGCTGAGGGTAAGCTACTCGACAAAAAACGCCTTTACGGTACGTTCTATCAAGATGTTCTGCTCTATGGTGCAGAGTTTATCGCGATTGTAATCGGTTTAGCGATCGGAGCATTTCTCTTTGGGCGCGGATTGGGAGGAGTGCAAGCATTTTTTGCCATTCCTTTAATTTTATTGGGTGGGGTAATGCTATTTAAGCGATCGATTATGTACCCCAGTTCTCAAAATGCACCAGCTAGCGATGTGATTACCCTCATGTCTGATGCCTATGCCAGTCCTCTACGCGGTCAACCCGTACAGTTGGAAGGAACCTTGATCGGTCGTGGCGATGCGGGATATATATTTGGTTCCGATATCATGCTGCAAGATAAATCAGGGCTAATGTATTTGCTCTATGCTTCCCGTTGGGGACCCTTGGGCAATTTCTTCTTTGGCATGAAGCGCGTACAAGGCTTAATTGGTTCTGAGACCAAGGTAAAAGGATGGTTCCGTCGTGGTGTTGCCTCTTGGATGGATTTAGAGCTTCTATCTACAGCTAATGGCAACAAAGTTGCCAGTCATCCCGCTTTTTGGGGACTATTATGGTCAATCGTCTTTTTGGCGGTAGGCATATTACTATTTTTTGCAAAATAGTTCTTATACCAAATCACAAAATGGCTACGCCATTTTGTGATTTGGTATAAAAGCCAAGAAGAGAAGGTTGGCGCGAAGCGCCAACCTTCTCTTCTTGGCTTTTGATTTTGTCCTAACGCGAGTGGCGATAGATATATAATATCGGGATGCTTAATCCTTGCCGCTAGAAAACTCCTTTACGTAATTGCTCCGATATAAACTCGCTAGCCCTTGCGGTGATTGCCATCTCGGTCAAAGTTGGGCTTTGCCAACCAGAGGAAGTCCAGCAGGCTCCATCGGTAACAAAGAGATTGGGAGATTCCCATAACTGATTATGTTCGTTCACTACTGAGTTAGTGGGCGAAGTTCCCATTCTCGCGCCCCCAACTTCATGGATGTAATAACCTGGGGGAGCCGAAAAAGCCATCACCTCCTCCATGCGACTGACAAACTCCGAAAAGACGGGAACATGAAAGATATCCGTTAACTGCATACTTTTGCCTCCAGCGATCTTGATGATTTCATCAATCTGTCTGTGCATATGGTCGAGCATTAAATGTTCGTTGTCTGACCAAGCACATTCAATATGAGGCACGGGAATGCCCCAAGCATCAACTACATCAGGATTCAGTTCGATCTGGTTGCGATAGCGTGGCAAGACCTCGCCATGGGCAATCATAAAGCCAATGGAGCCATCGCCAACCTTACGCAAAATGTTTGGTAAATCAAAACGTTGTACGCCACCCCAAATGCCATAGCCCCGTAAAAATCTCTCTTGCTGCGATGCCAAATTACTGAAGCAAGGGATAAAGAAGCTATCGCATCCCGATAGGTCGAAGGGTTTGGGGGTCTGCTTGATATGGGGGAGTAAAAAGAAGGTGGAAGTGGAAACGTGATCCATGAGGTAATGTCCTAACATTCCTGATGGATTAGTTAGCCCAGCGGGTTGATACTGCTCCGTAGAATGCAAAAGAATCCGCACCGACTCAATGGTGGAAGCGCATAAAATCACCGTTTTTGCGAAGGCTTCATGGGCTTGCTTCGTTTGGCGATCGATAAATACTACCCCACGAGCTTTACGGCTCTCGGGATCGAAGATCGCATGGCTGACCACAGCATCCGATCGCAAAGTCACATTTCCCGTCGCGATCGCCGCCTTGAGAGAGGAACCCAAGCTAGAATACATCGGCCAAGGCTGGGATGGCGTAGGGCGGTGCAAACCAAACCCCCGTGAAGGGATGAGCCGACGGTCAGACCATTTTTTTTCTACGATTTCTTGTAGATACTGTTCGGCGGGTGTGAGGGGCAGAGTGGGTTGATATTCCCCATCGGGAAGTTGGTCTAGCCCCTCTTGGCTGCCACGCACCTGAAAGAATTTTTCTAATTTGCTGTAGTAGGGGGCAAGATCGGCATAGGCGATCGGCCAATCCTGATCGTATCCGTCGCGACTTGCGGCTTTAAATTCGTAGTCGGATAGTCGGAGGGTAATGCCGCCCCAAGTAAGACTTTTGCCCCCGACCTGACGACCGCGAATCCAGTAAAAGGGTTTCTCTGGTGGCGTGGTATAGGGATTATCCTTTTCATCAATGAACAGATCGGGGTTAGCTTTCCAATAACCAGGATGCATCGATTGATAGGACTGACGTTTTGCGATCGCAAGGTTATAAAAACGCTTTGCCATATCCTTGACATTATTGCCTAACTCAGTAGGCGCGGGAGTCCGACCAGCTTCTAAGACAAGGACTTTTAACCCCCTTTCGCTCAATTCTTTGGCAGCAACCCCGCCATTGGCTCCAGAGCCAACTACGATCGCATCATAAACTTCTGTAGAAGGATGGGGACTCATTTTATTTCTTGACAGACCTTTTGCTTAGAAACAGCTATATATTGATATATTGACGGAAAATGATCCCCAAAAATGAGCTAATCTCGATTTTCCTTGCATCCCCAAAAATAGACTTTACAACTTTAGCTTAGATTTGCTAAGCTAGATACTCGTCGCCTAAATTAAAATGCGCCAAACTACAGCATAATTAAGAACAATACTTTGCTACCTAAATAAGCATGACTCAAATAATCGTTGGTGAAAATGAAGGGATTGAATCGGCTCTACGTCGATTTAAGAAAAAAATCCAAAAAGCTGGCTTACTAGCAGATATTCGTCGCTGTCAGTATCACGAAACCGCAGGCGAAAAACGTAAGCGTAAGGCTGAAAATGCCAAACGTCGCGGTCGTTTCCGTCGTCGTGATGTCTAATATAGAAACAGATATAAAAAGGGCTGTGCAATGCACAGCCCTTTTTATATCTGGCTATAGCTATAGTCAGTAATGTTAGGACAAAAATCAAACCCAATAGAGATTTGCGGCGCGAAGCGCCGCAAATCTCTATTGGGTTTGATGTCCTGACTTAAGTTGAGTATAGCTATAACATCAGTTATACCAATTCACGAAAGTGTGACACCACTTTTGTGAATTAAAAACCAAACCCAGTAAGGGTTTTCAAAACACAAAATGGCGTAGCCATTTTGTGTTTTGGTATTAATATACGATCGCCATAGAACGCTAATAGCCCCATGTTAATCTATAGGTCTAGATTTGATGTTAGAGATTGCTATGACTGGATTTGTTGGATTACACGTTCATACTGAATATAGTTTGCTCGATGGGGCAAGCCAAATTCCTGATCTAGTTAGTCGTGCGGTGGAACTTGGGATGCCTGCGATCGCCTTGACCGATCATGGTGTCATGTATGGGGCGATCGAGCTGATCAAAACTTGCAAATCTAAGGGAATTAAGCCAATTATTGGCAATGAAATGTATGTTTTGAATGGGGACATTACCAAGCAGGAGAAAAAGAAAAAATATCACCAATGCGTTCTTGCCAAAGATACTCAGGGCTATCGCAATCTCGTTAAACTAACTTCCATTTCCCATTTGCAGGGCTTTCAGGGGAAAGGGATTTTTGCGCGTCCCTGCATCAGTAAAGATTATCTTCTGCAATACAAAGAAGGTTTGATACTTACTTCGGGATGTTTAGCAGGAGAAGTTCCGCAGGCGATTATGAAAGGCGATCCTGAAGAAGCGAGACGAGTGGCGGCTTGGTATAAGGAACATTTTGGCGATGATTATTATTTAGAAATTCAAGATCACGGCTATCCTGAAGATCGGATTGTGAATGTGGAGATTTTCAAGATTGCTAGGGAATTGGATATTCGCGTAATTGCTACTAATGATTCTCACTTTACATCCTGCTCCGATGTGGAAGCTCACGATGCGTTGCTTTGCATTCAAACAGGAAAACTCATTTCCGATGAGAAGCGCCTCCGCTATAGCGGCATGGAATATCTCAAGTCCTACGATGAGATGAAGCAGCTATTTCGCGATCATTTGGAAGATGAGTTAATTGAGGAAGCTCTAGCGAATACCCTCCATGCCGCCAATAAAGTCAAGCCCTACGACCTCATGCGCGATCCCCGTGCGGCGGACTATCCGATTCCTGAAGGACATACTGCGGATACCTATTTTGAAGAGGTCACATGGCAAGGTTTGCTGCAAAGATTTAATGTCAAAACCCATGCGGAAATTCCCCAAAATTATCAAGAACGTCTCCGTTTTGAATTGGGAATCATCATGCAAATGGGCTTTGCCACTTACTTCCTAGTGGTATGGGACTACATCAAATATGCTAGAGATAAACAGATTCCTGTGGGACCAGGGCGTGGTAGTGCGGCGGGTTCTCTCGTGGCATATTCCTTAGGAATTACGAATATTGACCCGATTCATCATGGACTGCTCTTTGAGAGATTTCTCAATCCCGAACGGAAGTCGATGCCTGATATTGATACGGACTTCTGTATCGATCACCGTGGGGAATTGATTGATTATGTTACCCAGCGCTATGGTCAGGAACGGGTCGCGCAGATTGTCACCTTTAATCGCTTGACTTCCAAGGCGGTACTTAAGGATGTGGGGCGGGTGTTAGATGTGTCCTATAGCGAAGCTGACAAGATGGCGAAGATGATTCCCGTATCGCGAGGGAAACCAGCAAAGTTAAAGGTGATGATTTCCGAGGAGTCGCCAGCACCAGAATTTCGCGATCGCTACAAGCAAGATGCCAAAGTCTTTGAATGGCTAGATATGGCGATGCGGATCGAAGGTGTGAACAAAAGTTCAGGTGTTCATGCGGCAGGTGTAGTCATTTCCCCATTTCCCCTCGATGAAGTTGTACCATTGCAGCGCAGCAATGAAGGTCAGGTGGTTACTCAATACACGATGGAGGATTTGGAATCCCTCGGTCTATTAAAAATGGACTTCTTGGGCTTGCGAAACTTAACTACCATCGAACATACTAGCAAGCTAATTCGCGACAATCAAGAGCCGAATTTCCATATCGATGCGATCGCCCCTGATATGTCCACAGAGGCAAATCAAAAAACCTATAAGCTATTAGAAAAAGGCGATCTCGAAGGTGTTTTCCAATTGGAATCGTCAGGCATGAAGCAGATCGTCAAGGATCTCAAGCCTTCTAATATTGAAGATATTTCTTCGATTCTGGCGCTTTATCGTCCTGGCCCCTTGGATGCGGGGCTAATTCCCAAGTTCATTAATCGTAAACATGGGCGAGAAGCGATCGAGTATCAGCATCATACTCTAGAACCAATTTTAAATAATACATACGGTGTATTATGCCTCGCAAAAGGAACATTAATTGCTAGACCAGATGGCACAAGTACCGCAATTGAGAACATTCGCAAAGGCGATCTAATTCTCTCGTCCGATGGTAAGCGTGTATGGTCAGCAAAAGTTGCGAAACAATGGCAAAGTGGAATTAAATCAATTGTCAAAATTACGCTATCCACAGGTACAGAAATTTACTGCACTCCAGAGCATCGCTTTCTTACGCCAGAAGGCGATCGCTTTGCCTACGAATTCAAACCCTTAGACAACATCAAAAATGCTCATGTCAATGGTTCTATCATCTATGAAACTTGGGAGATTTCCAAAACCAATAAATTGCTCAATCCAAATGAAGCCTATCTATTAGGTTTATTAATTGGTGATGGACATTTAACTTCTAGTTCGCCTAATATCGCTTGCTCTAGTGAAGAAACCGCTATTTGGGTTTCTAATCTGATCGCTGAGACATGGAAAGGTGAACCAAAGCATTATTTTCATACCCATTGTTGGTATGCCTATGCAAAGTTCAATACGCAACCACAACCAACACCATTAACTATTTTCATGGATAAAATCTATGGTGGTAGAACTTGGAAAGTCAATTCTAAAGATAAGCACTTACCTATTGACATAGTTGATTATCAAGAATGCGATCGCATTGATATTTTGCGAGGTCTATGGGATAGCGATGGTTCCTATACTCAAAATCCTTATTTTCGTAGTATTTCTAATCAACTAATTAAACAAGTAGGACAATTACTAAGTAGTCTAAAAATCTCCTACTCATTGCATTCAACCCATGTAATGATTACGGACATTGCCCGTTTTTATCAGTTAATTGGGGAGCCAAGATTACCCAATAAACTGATGGGAGAGAAAAAAAATAACTTTGTTCCTATTCCATCTTTAAGGATGCAAGAAGAGTTAGAAGAGGCGATCGCTATAACAGATAGGGAAAGTCGTAAAACTGCAAAGCGTTCTTTTCAAGCAGGAGTAATGGTTAAACCTGTGCGATCGCAATATGCGTCAAAGATTATAGGTTGGACTGAAGCCTATCAAAAAATTTATACAGAGACATATCTGCAAGATGTACGTCCAGTATTTGTAGTATCCGTTGAAGATTGGGGAGAATCTGAATGCTTTGATATTGAAATGGTAGATCAAAATTCTCCCTATTTTCTTGCCAATGGAGTCGTTACCCATAACTGTTATCAAGAGCAGATCATGAAAATGGCTCAGGAACTGGCAGGATATTCTCTGGGTGCTGCGGACTTATTGCGGCGGGCGATGGGTAAAAAGAAACCTGAAGAAATGGAAAAACAGCGTTCTATTTTCCTTGATGGTTGCGCAAAGAATGGAATTAGGTCAGAGATTTCCAATGATCTCTTCGACCAAATGGTGATTTTTGCGGAGTATTGTCTCAGTTACGATACTTTGGTGCGAACTGTGGAATATGGCTTAATGCCCATCGGTAAAATTGTGGAGCATCAAATCGAATGTCAGGTTTACAGTGTTGATGAGAATGGATTTGTCTATACGCAACCGATCGCCCAATGGCACGATCGCGGTAATCAAGAAGTCTTTGAGTATGAGCTAGAAAATGGCGATCGCATTAAAGCTACCAAGGATCATAAGTTCATGACTACTGATGGTGAGATGCTGGCGATTGATGAGATTTTTGAGAAAGGTTTAGATTTGCTTTGTTACAATAAAGATCAAGACTAAATATAGTCAGAGAGGTTACAAACTGATGACTGTTGCCACTACTAGAAAAATCACCTTTGAAGAATATCTGACCTATGATGACGGCACTGACAAGCGTTATGACTTTAATGATGGAGAACTAATTGAAGTGACTCCAGCAACGGTATTTCACAACGATGTGATGATGTTCTTGGCATTTTTTTTACAGTCAGCAGTACAGCAATATCAATTACCTTACTGTGTACGAGTTAATAGCACTGAAATATTTAATGGTAAACGCACGCGCCGACCTGATGTATTGGTGATGACTCTAGAGCAGAAACGGGGATTAGGTAATCAGCCTGATATGTTGTATGAACCTTGCCTATTAGCAATTGAGATTGTTAGTCCAACTTGTCGTACTGTGGATACTGTAGAAAAGCGCGAAGAATATGCTCAATTTGGCATCTCCGAATATTGGATTGTAGATTTTCTATTAGGTACTTTTTCGGTGCTTAGTTTAGTAAATGGAACTTATGTTGAGAAAGTTTATCGAGAGAATGACCAAATTATTTCTAATGTTTTTCCTAAGCTAAGTTTGTCTATGAATCAGGTTATGGCAGACAGATGATCGCATTAAAGCTACGTGGGTTAGATTTGAAGATCGCTAAGGCTTTTTAGAGTTGCGCGATCGCATAATCCACATAATCCACCATAGAAAACCGCCAAAAGACATGCCAATTAATATGCTGAAGACGAAAACCCAGATGTAATTTAAAGGCTGATAATTGAGATCTTTAATGTCAGTATTTGCGGGGAATTGAGCAACTATGATGCTGGCGGCGACTTGGCTTGTGCCTAAGCTTGTACCGACGATGAAGATAGTTTGGTTAAGATTGCGATCACTTTTGGCTTGTTCGATGTTGATGATGCCTTCAATATTGCGAACGGAGTTTTCGAGAGATTTTTGGGCTGGGCTGAGGCTGGCGAGATCGGCGGTGATTTGGGGGAGATATTTGTCGGTGACGATCGCAGTAAATTTCTCTAGGAATGACCGATCAATATCTTGCTTGGGATCTTCAAATTGTTTAAGCTGCTTTTGATAGTTTTTGAGATTGGTTTCGATGGTGTTTTTTTGATCTTCTAAATAAATTAATTCTTCAGCATAGGTGGTCATCAATGTTAAAGTGGATTTTAAATATTGTTGTAATTCAACTAACGCCCAAAAGTTTTAATAACCTCTGCTCATCCCAACTCGCCGCCACACCTTGCAGAACTTGCAGAAATAACTGCTCATATTCGCGATCGGTTAACGGCGCAAGAGACTGCGATCCGTCCGACTTACCACCAAACAAACCTTTTAACCAACTCATCACGCATCCAGCCTCGCTACTTAATTAATGTGTTTTTGGCGATCGCTAAATAACTTAGCCTTGTCTTCGCGCAACCCATTCCCAACATAAAATTTTAGCAACGCATCTATCGACATATCTCGACTTGCCGCAACCTCCTCAAGCGATCGCATTGCATCAACTGGAATTTGCAACAATACTGCCTCAGTCGCACGAGGCTTGATTTGCAGTTTAATATCCTCTTCAATTTGATTCATATCACTTTCTTTCATTGTAGTGGCTAAGGCTTTTCATCTGGGACTTCCACTCATTAGTTGCGATCGCCGAATGCCTCTTATTGGAATTCCTTTAATCGTAATGACCACCGATCGCAAATATATAAACGTACTTATCATCGAATTTATAGATGAGTCGATCTTTTTGAGAAATTCGCCTCGACCATAAGCTAGACAGATTATGCTTTAGCGGCTCTGGTTTCCCTATCCCCTTAGCAGGATCGTCCCGAAGTAACTCTTTGATAATTTTACAAAGATTCTTGTGAAGGTTCTTATCTTTTTGTCTGAGTTCCTCATAAGCCTCCCATGTATCACCCTCAAAAACTAAGTATCTCATCCATCTCTTCCTTACTAGGCTGATAACCTTGCCGTTTTTCATGGGTTGCCATAGAACGAGATATCTGTTTCATAAGATCATCATTTTGTAAAACAAACAAAGTTTCCTGATGTTGTTCCCAATCCTCAGAACTAATTGCCGTAAAATCTGACTGCTTGGCAAACTGCCAAATCTGCATAAATTTAATTAGCGAGGCTTCGGGTGCTTGCTCAATTTCGCGAATTAATTGCTCTTTGATCGTCATACATTTGCCCTCCTTGCATTTTAAGCATAGCTTATAAATTTTTGCAGATCTATATATCTAGCGATCGCCCAAAAGTTTTAACAAACCCACTTGCAGAAATAGCTGCTCATATTCGCGATCGCCTACCCAACGGCAGCGATCACCTGTCCAATATCTTGAGCAGTCGCACCAGTTGCCAACATTGCCCTAATCAATAACTCAATAGAAACAGAAGCATCACCATTTTCAGCTTTAGCAATCCGAGGCTGACTAGAACTCATCTTAGAAGCAAGTTCACTTTGAGTCATGACCTTTTGCCGACGCTCCTTTAAGCTCTGACTAAGAGCCAACTTAATCTCTACCAAGACAGACTCTTCAGGCGTTAACTCCAAAAAATCTGAAACAGATCCAACCTTCCAGCCTTTCGACTCCAAACGCGCTCTTTTATCTAAATCCATCGCATTAATCCTGCTAGTCAGCATCGTATTTACTAAGGCGTTTCTTGCAAACCTCAATTACACTCTTGGGAGTCGTTCTCGTTGATTTGTTAAAAACCTCCGCAATTACAATTGCATCATCATCAATTCGATAAATGATTCTCCAGTTCTTATCAGCATCTCGAATGCGTAACTCATGACAGCCTTCTCCGATACTTGGCATAGGGCGAGAATGAGGTAATCCGATAGACACTCCTTGCTGCAATTGCCTGAGTAGAACGCCTGTTTCCACCCGTATTTCTTGACTAAAAGGCGGAGTCTTAACTTCGCCATGCAGCCAAACTAAAGGTTTACTTTGCTTGCCCATACTTCTTTATATCACATTTGATATATTAACATGGATTAGCCCGTTCAAAATTTTAATTGCCTCTGCATATCCCAATTCGCCGCCACCTTACAGAAATAACTACTCATATTTGCGATCGCTTAACGGAACAACAGACTGCGTGCCGTCCGACTTACTACCAAACAAACCCTTAAACCAACTCATCACGCACCCAACCTCGCTACTTAATTGATGTGTTTTTGGCGATCGCTAAATAACTTAGCCTTATCTTCGCGCAACCCATTGCCAATATAAAATTTTAGCAACGCATCTATCGACATATCTCGACTTGCCGCAACCTCCTCAAGCGATCGCATAGCATCAACTGGAATTTGCAACAATACCGCCTCAGTCGTACGAGGCTTGATTTGCAGTTTGATATCCTCTTCAATTTGATTCATATAACTTCCTTTCATTACGAGTAGCAGGACGGGCTGAAATTAGGCACTGGTCAGCTAAAGCGTGATCGACATATTTGCGTCTTTTTTGTTGGCATGAAATGGGCATTTTAGAATCCATCCCCCATTAACTGACCAGTGCCTTTTCGAGCGTGGGTTGGATTTGGCGATAGCTATAACAACAATTTTCACACTTTATTACTAGAATGTAGATACAATGGATATACATTGTTTGGGTTATTGATTATGACAGTCACGATCGCAAAGTGGGGTAATAGTTTAGCTGTACGCATTCCTCAAGCTATGGCTGAACAGTTACAAATTCAAGCAGGAAGCGAAATCAACATAGAAATTATTGATGGCAAGATTATTTTGACACCACATCGTCGTAAGAAATATACCCTAGACGAATTACTCGATAATATGACCGCAGAGCATCTCCATCCAGAAATTTCTACAGGTGTTTCTGTTGGGAATGAGGCATGGTAAATCTATACATTCCAGATCGTGGTGATATTGTCTGGTTAGATTTCGATCCACAGGCTGGACATGAACAAGCTGGTCATCGTCCAGCTTTCGTAATTTCGCCTCTAGCCTATAACCAAAGATCAAATTTGGCTCTGTTTTGTCCCATTACTTCCAAGATTAAGGGATGGAAGTTTGAAGTAATCCTTATGGATAGTAAAATTAAGGGAGCGATTCTTGCTGATCAGATTAAGAGTTTAGACTGGCAAGCGAGAAAAATAGATTTTATTGAGAAGGCTTCAGAAAATATCATTAATGAAGTCATTGGCAAGATTGAGACACTTTTAAACTAATTTGCGATCGCGGTAATCAGGAAGTCTTTGAGTATGAGTTATACCAATTACCAAAAGTGTGGCTACACTTTTGGTAATTGAAAACCAAACCCAGTAAGGGTTTTAAAATCACAAAATGGCGTAGCCATTTTGTGATTTGGTATTAAAAAATGGCGATCGCATTAAAGCTACCAAGGATCATAAGTTTATGACTACTGATGGTGAAATGTTAGCGATCGATGAGATTTTTGAGCATGGGTTAGATTTGGCTGTAGCAAAACAAAATTGAAAGGCGATCGCTACACTACTGTTTAACTTTAAGTGAGGTAAGATCGGAATATCTAAATGAATGTAATCTTTGGGAGAGAAAACTAATGGTTAATGTTCTGCAAATAGGAAATGTTGGTACTGAGCTATCCAAACTCGTTCATGAGGTAAGCGATCGCCAGACTCAAATTGTAATTGAGTCAGAAGGCAAGCCTGTAGTGGCAATGGTTCGTTATGATTATTTGGTGAATTTACTTGAAGCGTTAGAGGATGCGATCGATAGCAAGTTTTTAAAGCAGGCAGTTGCTGGTAATGATGAATTTTTTAGCTTTGAGGATGTTGTCGCGGCTCATAATACTGCTCATAACGTAGAGGTACAATTGGAGGATTTTGCGAAAGTATGAGCGATCGCTATACATTACAGTTTGCTAGAGATGCGAAGAAATCGCTTGCAGATTTACAACCAAAACAATTCAAACAAATTGCAACTAAAATTTTTGCATTGCTAGAAAATCCTCAACCACAGGACTGTAAAGCATTGAAGGGATATCCTAATGGTTATCGTGTTGACTCTGGTGAGTATCGGATTTTGTATACTTTGGAAGATGGAGAAATTCGGATTTTTAGAGTTGGGAAACGAAATGATGATGAAGTCTATCGCAATTTGTGATTAAACTAATACTAGTGGCACGATCGCGGTAATCAAGAAGTCTTTGAGTATGAGTTAGAAAATGGCGATCGCATTAAATCTACTAAGGGCTAATAAGGATCATAAGTTTATAACCACTGACAATGAGATGGTGGCGATTGATGAGATATTTGAGCGTGAGTTAGAGCTTACAGTCATTATAGAGGATAAATTTTGATGGGAAGGAGCCGCATGAGGGCTTGCCCTAATCGATAGGCTTGCGTGTCATACATCGGCAGCTCGATCGCCGCAGGAAGACTTTGCATAAACCGCCTTGCCACCTCAAGATCGCAACCAGAAATATTTTTGAGCTTATTTCCCGCATCTAGTAATACGCTGGAATTGAGCGGTCTTTTAGCGCGTAACTGCCATTGCTTTGGAGAATGAAGATTACCCAACTCGATCCGTCGCAGCCCAGAAATGGAAGCTAAAACTGTCAGGCGATCGCCTGATTTCATAACCTCATCATCGGAAGGCATATAAAACTCACAATGTCCATCTGCCTTAGGTTGTTGCGTTTTTAAATAGACAGGGACAACGGTATAGCCATAGGCAATTTGCGAGAGATTCTTGCCAATTAAAGTATCGTTTTCGGAGATGACATATTCGGCAACTAAAACTGTGCGCTGATTAAGGCGAAAAAGACTCAGCATAGTTTCGCCAAAAGCCGCTCCTGCAAAGGCTTCTGCTGAAAGAGCATAGGCACATAACGATTGAGATTTGGGTAAGAGTTCCGAAAGATTGTCGCTAAAGTAGCGATCGTAGGTACGGATTGCCAAATTCATTTGCCGATTGTTTTTTTTCGCCGCATCACGGGCGAAAAGTGCTGCTTCGAGATTGAGCATTTGATCGTCGGTAACGGAGAGCATACTCTTCGCGCTAGCTAGATTAGTCTTTGACAATTCTTCGATAATATTGCCAGTTAACCAAGGTACTTTATCGGCAAGATCGCAGTCATGGGGATTCTCACTGACAATTACAAAGGGAAGTTTTAATTTAAATAGAAGGTCAGCGATCCTCTGTCCGAGTCTCCCAAATCCAATCAAAATAATGTGATCTTTTTTCGGCAGAGGAAGCGATCGCTTAAAAAATTCAAATTTAGAACTGAGGATCTGATCGGTAACTAATCCCACCACTCCCAACACAAACAGCAAGCTGATTAAGGTAATCAATACGCAAAATAGCATTAACCATAAAGGGACTTGATCCTCCCCTCCCAATCCGCCAAAGACATCGCCATAACCACCTAAAAGCAAAATGATACTGGTGGAAATAGCCTTCTGCCATGAAATATTTGGCACATTAAAAAATAAAATAATAGAACTAAGCGTTAATAAGAAAATTGCCGTAATTGCGCCCCATAGTACGAGGCGGCGGGACTTCTCAGCTTGAAACCAAGCGACTATTTGCTTCCATTGAGATGTCCAGAACGCCGAACTGATAAATTTGCGTAATTGGAGATTAATTTTTTGGGAAATGGAAATATTGGGATAGGAGGAAAGATCGATTAATTCTGGATGGCGATGGATTGTGGGAAAATCATGTTCTACATGCTCGATACATACAATCTCATCGCCAACTTGGATAGTCCGATCAGGCTGCCATTGAAAAAAGAGGCGATCGGATTGAGGCTCAGCAAGACTTAAAAGCCGAGAGTGCTTTTTATGCAATTGGAAAGCGGGGATTCTCAAAAACTGATAATCATTCGGCTCTACGGTATAGTTCACGACGCGCAATTTATGCCCACCAAGTTGAAATAGCCCTAGGGTATTCTCGCCCAAACCTGCTACGGCAAAGGCTGCCGCAGGTAAGTCCACAGGATCGAGGGCAACAAAGTTTCCTAATTGCTCTTTGAGTAATTGATTGAGATTTTGCCTTGAGGAGCGCACCACAATATGAATGTGGGGATTGAGCCGACGCACGGCGATCGCTGCTTCAATATTGACATTATCGTTGCTAGTTACCAATAAAATTGCCCGACAATCAGCGATTCCCGCTTTAATTAACACTTCAGAACGGCGACAATCTCCCAAAATGATTGGTTCGTCAAGAAATTCGTGGAAGTTATCAAATTCCATTAGTTCAGGCTTTATCTTATCGATGGCGCGGATTTTTACTTCATACTCTCGATAGGAAAACTTCTTTAAATTAAATACGGTATGCTGTCCAAGGCTGCCTAGTCCGCAAACAATAAAGCGATCAGCGATCGTTATTTCGTTACTGCTAACTAGATCGGTTCCCGCATATATCTTTGGATTTTCGGGTTGTATTTTTGTCTCTTCGATAGCTACAGAAATCTGATCTTGAGAAAGGACTATTTTTTCTATCCATAAAGGTAAGGGTTGTCCGAACAAAAATGCATAAATCTTTGCTGACTCCAATCGATTATCAATGTCGCTAAGACAGTTAGCGATCGCCCCTACTAAACTTTGGCGATCACCAAAGTAGGTAGACTCCAGCAAAATATGTATTTCTTGGCGCTTTTGTCTGATGGTGACATTTACTTTGATTTCTAAGTCAAGTAAACAATTTTTAATGAGAGCTGCCAGCGATCGCATTCTTTAGTAGATTCTCAGACTCGTTAATTTATTAAGATATTTATCATAAACCACGAAGATTAATAGAAGATTATCTCCTAATACCAATTCACGAAAGTGTGACAACACTTTCGTGAATTAAACACCAAACCCATTAAGGTTTTGAGATTCCCAAAATGGCGTTGCCATTTTGGGAATTGGTATAAGTAAAAAACCAGAACCTGAGAGCATACCGCCCGCGCAGTGGGCGGTATGCTCTTCTGGGTTTTAAGTTTACT
>NZ_LIRE01000653.1 GCF_001402795.1 Pseudanabaena sp. 'Roaring Creek' | reverse complement strand
GTATGCTCTCTGGTTTTAACTTAGCTACTTAAACTCAATATAAAGACTAGTGACGGCGCTTCGCGCCGTCACTAGTCTTTATATTGAGGCTTTTGGTGCAGAAGGACATAAATCGGCAAGTTCACAGCGATCGCAAGCAGGCTTGCGGGCATTACAGATGGCGCGACCGTGGTAAATAATGCGGATCGACCAATTCTCCCAGTCGCGTTGGGGCAAAAGCCCCATGAGGTCGCGTTCGACCTTAAGTGGTTCCTCAAATTTTGTTAGTCCCAATCTCTTAGTAAGTCGCTTGACATGGGTATCGACGGTCACGCCTGCATTAATCCCATAGGCATGGGCTAAAACCACATTAGCTGTCTTCCTAGCCACCCCTGCTAACTTAAGTAGACTATCCATCGTATTCGGGACTTTGCCTTCAAAGTCGCGGACGATCGTTTCACAGGCACTTCTAATATTTTTAGCTTTATTGCGATAAAATCCCGTCGAATGGACTAATTCCATCAGCTCATCCAGATCGGCATTAGCTAAAGCGATCGCATCAGGAAATCTGGCAAATAGTTTTGGAGTGACCATATTCACTCGCTCGTCTGTGCATTGCGCGGAAAGAATTACCGCCACCAAAAGCTGTACAGGGGTTTCGTAATCCAGCGAACAAGTCGCATCGGGATAAAGACGTTTGAGGCGAATCAGAATTTCGTTAGCCCGAACTTTTTTAGATGACCGCTTCGTAATAATGCCCAATGGAGATACCTTCCTTGAGAGACTACTGAATGAAACGTAATTAGCTTAAGAAACGTAATTAGCTTGAGTAGGCTCGCAATACTTAATAATACTTAATGTGATAGCTGTCGCCAAGTATAGCAACATAAGGTTTGCTTAGGACAAAAGATGAGTGGCGGCGCAAAGCGCCGCCACTCATCTTTTGTCCTCTTGGTTCTGAATTATAGCTGCCGCCAGTTTTGTTAGGACAAAATCAAAACCTCAAAGATAGTTGCCGCGCTCCGCGCGGCAACTATCTTTGAGGTTATACAGTTGGCGGCAGCTATATGTCCTAATGATTGAGCCGATA
Source organism: Pseudanabaena sp. 'Roaring Creek' (assembly GCF_001402795.1). Lineage (GTDB taxonomy): Bacteria > Cyanobacteriota > Cyanobacteriia > Pseudanabaenales > Pseudanabaenaceae > Pseudanabaena. The sequence continues at coordinate 14,844 of NZ_LIRE01000653.1, read as the reverse complement.
GCCCATGCTATGCACAGTCTCGATCAAGTCTTCCTTAGCTCCTGCGGCTTTAAGCTTTTGGCGTAACCCGCGAATATGAACTTTCACGGTATGCTCTTCTGGTGGTGACTCCAAAGACCAAACTCGCTCGATCATGACACTTCGGCTTAATACCCGCCGACCATTGCGTAATAGCAATTCTAAAAGGGCATATTCCTTTGGGGTTAAATGGATGGGATTTTCTCCATAGACTACTTCGCAAGTACTGGGATTAAGCTGTAATTCCCCCCATTCTAAAATTGGCGAACCACTCAAGTTTCCTCGGCGCAAGAGCGCGCGGATCCGCGCAAAGAGTTTTTGTAAATCGACGGGTTTAACAATATAGTCGTCGGCTCCCACATCTAGCCCATTAATCTCATAATCGATCGTGTCACAGGCTGTGAGCATGAGGATCGGTAAGCGATAACCATGCGATCGCAGGCGGTGACAAAGACTAAGCCCATCTAGCTCTGGCAACATCAAGTCCAGCAAGAGCAAATCATAATCCATAGATCTAATATGCTGCCACCCAGTTTCTCCATCTGTCGCGATGTCAACAACATAACGCTCGTCAATTAGGGCTTCTGCCAAAGTTTCGGCAAGACGTATATCATCTTCAACTAAAAGAATCCTCATATCACGGATTTTGGGGGCAGCGATCGAACTGTCATGATTTTACAAAAGGTTGTCTCCAAACTTACCGATCGCCATGATGAAAGTTGTTACAGAGGGATGCGGCGCGAAGCGCCACATCCCTCTGTCCGATTTTTTGCGTTCAAATCCAACTCAAGAAAATCCCTAAAAGTTTTGCTTTGCAAAACTTTTAGGGATTTTCTTGGAGTTCTTTCAATCAAAAATTGTTGGAACATACTCCCTTCCCAGTCAAGAAATCGCAGCAGCTCATACCACAGATTGCAGTTGTCTATTTCAAATAAATACAACGAAATATCAAGATTTATTTATTTGAAGCAATCTTTCCGTTTTCTTTACAATTTACTGACCTGTTTCCTTACTTTTGGCATGGGAATATCTAAGGCTAAGTAGCTAAGCATAAGTAAACTTAAAACCTAGACGAGCGTACCGCCCGCGTAGTGGGCGGTACGCTCCTTAGCCACTTAGAAGCATTTTAGAAAAATCAATTCCCTTTAAAAATCACCTATATGGCAATCTCTCTTTTAGAGTACAATCTCTTATCTCAAAATCAGCGCGTTTTAGGATTTGAAATCCCTAATGACGATCTTCCTCGGATTTATACTACGGATAATCTGCTCACTGACACTGAGCTAGATACGTTAATGATGGCAGCCTATCGCCAAATCTACAACGAGCAACAGATGCTATCCAGCCACCGTCAATTATGTTTAGAATCGCAATTATGTGCGGGACAAATTACAGTTAGAGGTTTCATCCGTGGTTTGCTACTGTCTGATTCTTTTAGAAGACTAGTTTTTGAATGTAATAATAACTATCGCTTTGTGGAGATCTGCATTCAGCGCGTTTTGGGGCGCAATGTCTATGGCGATCGCGAAAAGATTACTTGGTCGATTGTAATTGCCACTAAGGGAATCGAAGCCTTTATTGATGCATTACTCGATAGCGATGAATATCTCAACAACTTTGGTGATAGTACCGTTCCCTACCAACGTCGTCGGATTTTACCCAGTCGGACTAAGGGAGAAGTGACCTTTGCCCATACAACCCGTTATGGAGCTGACTATCGCGATCGCTTACCCAAGCAAGTCTTTAAGAGAGATAAAGGTGCGGCAAGGTTAGATTATCTCCGTTGGGAATGGCAAAAGAGCCAACCTGCCATCATCGGCAAAATTGGAGCTGGCTTTGTATATGCTGGGGTAGGATTTGTCGGTATATTGATCTTGGCAGTTTTCTTAGGCTTGTAATTTCTGCGATGTATAGTGTTTTGCCTATGGGTGCATATTCATGGGCAAAACACAAGAGTGAATCTTACTCCTTTCCCACCAAAGAAACAGATATCACAAGCTAAGAAATTAGTGTGGTGGCGCTTCGTGCCACCACACTAATTTCTTAGCTTGTGAATGGAGTAGCAAGGTTTTTGATTTTTCATCTCGCCTACTTTTCATTGCGCCGACTAATACCAAAACACAAAATGGCTACGCCATTTTGTGTTTTGAAAACCCTTACTGGGTTTAGTTTTTAATTCACGAAAGTGTTGCCACACTTTCGTGAATTGGTATAAGTAGTTCAGTGTTGATTATGACCAGTTTTTTTGTGATTGGAACTTGCTTTAGTTTGCTTTTTGTATTGGCAATTGCCACCTTTTTGGTAAAAGAAAGAAAACGCCGCTATCGCACAGAGAAATTACTAATACAGCAAAGCGATCGCGAGCGACTGGTCACCCAAATTGCTCTCCAAATCCGTCAATCCCTTGATCTCGATCGCGTCCTATCCACGACGGTAACAGAGGTTCAACGATTTTTGCAGGCGGATCGGGTCTTGATATATCGCCTGTGGTCTGATGGAACGGGCAGCGCGATTCATGAAACGGTCTTACCGCCCTATCCCAGCATTCTGGGTCAGGTATTTCCTGAAGAGGTCTTTCCTGCGCCATATCATCGCGCCTATTCTCTGGGTAAAATTCTGACGATCGCTAATGTCGAACAATGCGAAATGGAAGTTTGCTTGAGAGACTTCGTGAAACAATTTGGGGTGAGGGCAAAATTAGTAGTGCCCATCATTCAAGAAAATCGCGATCGCTCACAAGCTCAGTCACAGGATTGGGAAAGCCCCGATCTCCATCAAACATACTCTTCAGATCCCCATCTTTGGGGCATATTGATCGCCCATCAATGCAGCCAATCGCGGACTTGGGAACCCCTCGAAGTGGAATTAATGAAGCAACTTGCCACTCAGGTAGCGATCGCTATTCAACAATCAGAGCTTTACAAACAACTTCAAGAAATTAATACCCAACTGGAGCAAAGGGTTCAACAACGGACAACAGAGCTTGCTAGCGTTAATAATTCCCTTCGTGCGGAGATTCTCGAACGACAACGAACAGAAATCGCATTAAGATATACCAATGAGACCTTACAGGCTTTAGTCAATGCATCGCCTCGCGCAATTTTCATGCTCGATCTTGAGGGGAAAGTTAAAATTTGGAACCCTGCAGCCGAGCAAATGTTTGGCTGGAAGGAAGCGGAGGTAATCAACCAGCCTAGTCCGATTCGTTTGGACGATCGATTGGAGGATTGTTTGGGGAATTGCACTACTCTCCAAAATAGCGTTCTCCAAGGGAAGACCTATACCAGAGTAGAACTGTCTCGCCCTAAAAAGGATGGTTCAGAAATCGATATCATTTTTTCAGCGGCTCCCTTGACTGACGTTAACGACCAGATAGGCGGAATCGTTGCGGTGATTGCGGATATCACCGAGCAGAAGCGACAGGCAGAACAAGTGCGCTTATTACAGTCAGTTGTCGTCAATACCAATGATGCAGTCATCGTAACGGAGGCGGAACCCATTGATGCTCCAGGCCCTCGGATTCTCTATGTCAACGAGGCCTTTACGCGCATCACGGGCTATCAACCCCATGAAGTTCTTGGAAAAACACCTCGGATTTTACAGGGTGAAAAGACCGATCGCTCAGAATTACAAAAAGTTCGCAAAGCCCTCTCAGTTTGGGAATCTGTCACCGTTGAAGTAATTAACTATCGTAAAGATGGCTCGGAGTTCTGGAATGAATTTAGTCTCGTTCCCGTCGCTAATTCTAAGGGTTGGTACACTCACTGGATTGCCGTGCAACGCGATACGACTGAGCGAAAACAAGTCGAACAGGCTCTACGCTATAGCGAGCAGCGCTTCCGATCGCTGATCGAAAATGCCCTAGACATTATTATGATCATTGAACCAAGTGGGGCTATCAGTTATGTCAGTCCTTCCGTCGAAAAAGTCTTAGGCTATAGTGTTGCCGAGATGGTCGGCGCGAAGATACAGGATTTCGTTCATGGTGATGATTGGATGATTACGCGCGATCGCCTTACCCATATCGTCCCCCATCCTGACCTACAGCGTCAGATCGAGTTTCGCCATCGCCATCAAGATGGAACTTGGCGAATTCTGGAAGCTATCAGTCAGCCATTTGTTGATAGTGCTGATACGCTCCTTGTCATGGTCAATGCTCGCGATATTACTGAACGCAAACGACTCGATGAAACCCGCCTAGCCCTAGTACGCGAAAAAGAACTCAGCATCCTAAAAACTCGATTTTTCTCGATGGCTTCCCATGAATTTCGCACGCCGCTCAGTACAGCTCTAGCGGCGGCGCAGGTGCTCGAAAACTCTCCCCATGAGTGGGACAATGCCGAAAAACGCTTGCGAAACTTACATCGAATTCAAGATGCAGTTAGGAATATGGTGCAGCTACTAGATGATATCTTGACGATCAATCGTGCCGAGACGGGGAAATTAGCTTTTAATCCGAAATCCCTATCCCTTGAAGCCTATTGTCGGCATTTTGTCGAGGAAATGCAACTCAATGCAGGCAATCATCACAACCTGACCTTCAACTGTCAAGGTGATTCTCGAAATGTTTATCTCGATGAAAAATTATGGCGATCGCTTCTGGCTAATTTACTCTCTAATGCGATTAAATATTCACCTCAGGGAGGCGATATTTCTCTCGATCTAGAGTTTCAACTAGATCGCATAATTCTCACGGTCGCAGATCGAGGTATTGGCATTCCCCTAGAGGATCAAAAGCAATTATTTGAGCCATTCCATCGAGGTAAAAATGTGAAAACGATCTCTGGTACTGGTTTAGGACTTGTCGTTGTCAAGAAATGTGTAGATTTACATCAAGGAACAATTGAGATCAAGAGTGAAGTGGGATTGGGCACAATTTGCAGAATCGCGATTCCCCTGCAATTTTATAATTAGCTCGGCATATGACTTTTTGACACTGGTCAATTAAAGCGTGATCAACGTATTTGCGTCTTTTTTGCGTCTTTTCTGTCAGCATGAAATGGGCGTTTCAGCACCTATCACCGATTAGCTGACCAATGCGCTAAATGGTGTGGAAGCGCACCCCGAAGGGGTGCGCTTCCACAAACCCAAAAATCTACAAATGATTTAGGATCGCTATATAACTTGAGTTACCGATCGCAGGAGTTGGAGAGTTAATCGATCGCAATGGTTTAAAATCAGGCAATCTTAAAAAATTTTAATAATTTTGTTTCGCATGATCGAGCCGCCCCAGTCAGTATTTGAGAAACCAGAGCCAACTTTTAACAAATTCCGCAAGGCGATCGCCAATAGAGAATTTTTAATCACAGCCGAGGTATCGCCACCCAAGGGCAGCGACCCCACCCATATGCTCGCCCAGACGCGATCGCTCAAGGGGCGCGTCCATGCCGTGAACATTACTGATTCCAGTCGGGCGGTAATGAGCATGAGCCCAGTGGCTGCCTCAGTTTTAATCCAGCAACAAATCGGCATAGAAACCATTTGTCAGTTAGCTTGCCGCGATCGCAATCGCATTGCCCTACAGGGCGATCTATTTGGGGCTGCCGCTTTAGGGATTACCAATATTTTGGCGCTTACGGGCGATCCTGTAAAAGCAGGAGACTATCCCGATGCGCGATCGGTATTTGATTATGAGTCGGTACGCCTATTGCAATTAATTCAGAAGCTAAATCAGGGATTGGATGCCAATGGCAAGGCATTGCCCAATCAAGGTACAGATTTCTTAGCAGGAGCAGCCGTCGATCCTCAATCGCCTAGCTGGTCGGGTTTGCAAAAACGCTTTGAACGCAAGATTAATGCTGGAGCGCAATTTTTTCAAAGTCAATTAATTACCGATTTTGAACGCCTCGATAAATTTGTCAATCAGATCGCCAATCAATCTGACAAACCAATTCTGGCAGGAATATTTTTAATTAAATCTGCGAAGAATGCAATCTTCCTGAATAAATACGTGCCAGGGGTGCAGATTCCCGATCGCATTATCGATCGCCTTGCTAAGGCTAAGTCGCCGCTACAGGAGGGCATGGCGATCGCGGCGGAGCAAATTCAAACGGCGCGGCAAATCTGCCAAGGCGTGCATATTATGGCTATTAAAGCCGAACACCTAATTCCTGAGATCCTTGATCGCGCAGGAATTGCCCTGCTATAGCTGTCACCAAGAATTAGACGTTGCGGCGCTTCGCGCCGCAACGTCTAATTCTTTGGGTTTGTATGTCTATACCTCAAGAATTGATTGGCGGCGCGAAGCGTCGCCAATCAATTCTTGAGGGTTAAAAAGGTTTGGCGACACTTTTGTGAATTCGTATAACTTTTGAGAGGTTTACTCGGTAAAGCTCTCAAAAGTTCAGCACTTTCGGTTAATCTAGGAAATAACCCTAACTCACATCTATGGCACGACGTAGTAGATACTCCACAACTCTGAACACACCTCCTACCGAACCAAGATCTAACGGCACAACTACTAAACTTGCGATCGCAGGTGCAATTTTTGCCGTGGGTATTGGTGTGGGTATTGCTCTCTCCACCCTTAACCCCACACCACGTACCGTTGACGCAATTCGCCTAGATAACCTCGCCCCTAGCCGCGATTTTTGCAATAACTACGGAGCATCAGCAATGGTGATGAGTAGTCGGGTATATGTGACCCTTAACCCCTTTAACGTATTCATCAGTCAAGCCGAGCCTGTGCCTGGCTGTGTTGTCTTACCAAACAACTGGAATTTGCTGCTCCAAAAGAATGTCATTAAGGAAGCCGATATCCGTCAATGCAAGGATCGGATGAATACCTTTGGCTTTACAGGCGATCTCGAAAAGACTCCCGTTGTTGACTGTATTTACGAGAGCAAAAATGCTACCGAAAAGTTTACTAACGCCCTTCCCGCCAAGCCAAGCCCCAGCCCTCAACCATAAGAAAAGAGCGTCTCAATGAGACGCTCTTTTCTTGGCATCGATTTTTTTAGCATTCATCAAATGCTTCTAGATCGAGCAAATGTCGATAGGGTTCGGCTAATTCAGAACCCTTAAAAGCTAGCGATCGCAAAATATGCCAGTCGTTCAAGCTTTCAAAAGCATTAGTATAATCGTCTCGCTCAAGACGATCCGCGATCGCAGCAACTTCCGAAGCATTGAACTTACTAGGATCTACTTCGGGAGCTTCGCCTATAACATCTTTGGATAGATTATTAACCATATCGCTCTATGACAGGCTTGTGAACGGAGAGAGAGGGATTCGAACCCTCGGTACGGAGTTACCTGCCGTACAACAGATTAGCAATCTGCCGCTTTCGTCCACTCAGCCATCTCTCCAATTTATTAGGAATTATATCTTATCAGATTGTACGTAGAATGCAAGTCAATTATTAAATTTAATAAATTTTACTTTGGGATCGTTCAACTGGGCGTACTTGGCTGCCTTTGCCTCGATTTCCTGCAATTGTCCCAAAGCCAATCCACAGGGAAAACCATACTTTGCCTTGACGCGATCGCTGGCAATATTAAGAGCAGTTCGCGATCGTTCGACAAAATCAACTAGGTCGTACTCAGTGTTGGGGACAAAATATTCTTGAACGATTAAAGATGGCGAGTAGCAGGAATCTTGAGAATCATCTGGCCAAGCAATTTGAAAGCGGATTTCAGGCATAAAATTTCCTCAGCAAATTATTTTAAAAGCAATAGGAATGAAGGTTTTGATTGGGACATAAAACCCCAAAGATGAGTGGCGGCGCGAAGCGCCGCCACTCATCTTTGGGGTTTTAGTTTATTCTAACTATCTCAAGCATTGCCATAGCATGGGCACAAAGCGGTACTATCTGCTCTAATTTTGCCATTTTTAACGTAAATTGCATACATTTCCTGCATTTATGCGATCGCAAATTGCTGTTTATAGTGGGCGATATGCATTTGAGCCGAATTTTCCCAAGTGTATTTTGTCAAGATTTCTTGACTGGCTATTACTAAGGCTTGACTGAGATGGGAGTTGGTAATCGCTCGCATTCCTTGGGCGATCGCTCCGACATCGTCGGGATCGACCAATAGAGCCTGTTGTTCCGATAAAAACTCCGTAAAGGGCGGACAGTTGGAGGTAATGACGGGCAATCCTGAAGCGATCGCCTCCATCACCACCAAGCCCCATCCCTCCTTTGCCGATGGAAATACAAAGGCATCGGTACAGCGATAAAGAGCGGGTAATTCGAGATCGGTGAGTACGCCTGTAATTAATAAGGATTTGCCAAGATTTAAGTCTTTCGCGATCGCCAGAAATTCATCGCGATAGGCTTGATAGTCGAAGAGGGTGGCTCCGCCAGCGATGACTAACTGGGCGTTAGGAAAATCTTCTAAAACCCGCGCAAAGGCTTGGATGAGCTTGATCGAATTTTTGCGCGGCTCAATGCCCCCAACGGTTAAATAAACTGGTGTACCTGTTAACCCAAATTTTTGGCGAATGAGCGATTCCATGCCGTCGCGATCGCGCGAAAATCTTTGTAAATTTACCCCATTAAGCACCTGTGGGGCGTGGATGTGATAATGCTCGTAAATTTGCTTTTGCCAACCCGCACTCACGCATAGGCATAGCTCTGCATCGCGAATCGACCGATCCTGACAAGCCTGCAAATAGGGACTATGGTAATCCTCAATATGGTGGATAGTGCGAACGAAGTGGGGGATATGCCCTTGCGATCGCAAAATCGCTAAAGCATTGGCACCGATGCAGTCTTGCGCGTGGTAGACATCATAATCAAGGGGAGAATTACCCAGATATGCCGCGAATTCCTGAATGCGCTGTTGAATTAGGCGATCGATCTCCTTGGGGGCAGGCTGCGCGGGAATGGATTGAAATTCACAGGATAAATGGCGATCAAATCCCAGTCCATCCTTATCTAAAGCATAGATACAGACTCGATGCCCTAATTTTTGCAAGGCTTCCGCGAGTTCGAGGGTATGGATGACGCTTCCTCTAGGTTTAGTGGAATAAGTCAGGAGCGCAATATGTAATTTTGATATTGTCGATGGCGATGACATAGATTATATTTTGTGGGCAACATGGAAAGCCGAAAGAAAAGATAGTTTGAGGCGATCGCCTAGATAGTGATGGAGAACTGCGCGGAGTTTGTCAAAGAGCTGAATTCGGCTGTCGGGCGCAAGCGCAATATAGGGGGAAAGCGTACTCAGCAGTAATAGATAGTCATCAAGACTATAGACAACGTGATATCTAGAGCAGTCATAGCTCAGATTGGAAAAGTAGCCTGAATCGAGAATGGTTTGACTGAATTTCAGGAAATCAGCTTGATGGGTTTGTTGCCCCTCATGTCTGGCGTAAAAGGGAATGGAAGGGGCGAGGGCTTGATAAATATCCTCAACTAGCTGATAGGTTGTCTCATCTATTTGTGGAGGAGTATTCCATAATAAAATGAGAGAACCTTGAGCTTTTAGAACCGATGCTGACTTAGCATAGGCGATCGCAGGATCGATCCAATGCCAAGAGGTGGCAGCAAGGACGGCATCAAAGCTCTCAGAGCCCAATTCCCATTCCTCAAAGGCTAAATTTTGAATTTCGACATGGGGATATTGGGCACAGTTCTGCTTTGCTAATTCCGCAGCTTCATAATTTGGTTCCAGACTTACTAGGGCAAAGCCCAAACGCGCCAAGTTTACCGTGGCGATCGCGGGACCGCAACCTAATTCGAGGATTTTGGCTTGGGGTTGCAGTTGAGCGAGTTTAATGGCACGGTCAATAATTTCTTGAGGATAGCGAGGTCTCACCCGATTATAGGCTTCTGCCACGGAGCCATACCAATGTTTTCTTTCGTCTAAATCTTTGCCAGCATAGTCGTTAACTACCTCAGTCCAACTTTTTTGCTCAGAATCGTTGGGCTTAGCAATGGCTGGTATCTCTTCTAACGGATTACTTAAATCTGGCAAATCGGTCATAAAATTCCCTTGCTAGCTGGTGATTCTAAGTAGCTAAGCATAAGTAAAAACCAAAACCAGAGAGAATACCGCCCGCGAAAAGCGGACGGTATTCTCTTCTGGGTTTTAAGTTTACTTATGCTTAGCTACTTAGTTTACTATTTTTCGACTAGTCGACTAGTCGGTAAGTATGGCTGCGCAGGATTTTCAAAACCCAAAAGATGAATAGCGACGCTATTCATCTTTTGGGTTTTGAAAATCCTGTTAAAGTATCGCGATCGAAATCCCAGAATAAAACTGAAGCCGATCGCGATTGTAAAATTACCTGTGGACTAGCTTGCACTTCACCAACCACCCCACAGATTAAGTCTTGAGTATGAAAAAGAGCTTGCACTTTTTCTACTTTGTCGGGACGAACACTTAATAAAAATCCATAGCTGGGGAACGAGATCAGCCATCGTTCTAAGGGAATACCATCGGGACGGGGAATGCTTTCCAAATCGAGGATCGCTCCACAATTAGAAGTTTCCATCAGCATCAATAACGTACCGATAATGCCGCCCATGCTGATATCTTTCGCCGCATCGCATAGTCCTGAGTTCGCCAAAGATGGCAAAATTGCTAAATTCTGGCGGAGTTGTTGCGGCTCGGCTTGAGTGGCTGCATTCCAAAATGGATAATCGGGATGGAATTGTCCCCGCAGATCGATCGCTACTAATAGCCGATCCTGTGGTCTCGCATTAAAGCTGGTGAGTAACTTTTGGGCGCGTCCGAGAATGGCTACGGACAGAGCGTTGTAAGTGCTACGGCAGTTGGTATGTCCGCCGACAATGGGAACTTGGTAAGCAGTAGCAGCGGCTTTCATTCCTGCGAGTAATTCCGAAATCGAATCGGGCGATTGACTCCAGATCGTATCGACGATCGCGATCGGCTCGCCGCCCATGGAGTAAATATCGCTAACATTGACCATCACCGAACACCACCCCGCAAACCAAGGGTCAGTCTCGATTAATTGCGGTAACATTCCCTCGGCGGCAAGGAGTAAGTAACTATCACGATTGGGAATTGCCGCACAATCATCACCTAAGAGAATGTCTTGGCTATTCCACTGTTCTCCTAAACCTTTAGCTGCAATCTCGATATCCTGTTTGTGCAATATCCCCATGGACTGCCTTAGGGTAGTGGCAAGATCAGATAGCATCTAAGATGCCTCGCGGTAAGGGAAAGGACGGATCTCGTTCCCTGCGGGATAGAAGTTAAGGTCGGCTTCCATAAAGTGATGGGGGCGATCGCAGATCGTCATTTCCTCTAGGGATTGCCAATGTAGACGCTGAAAGAAACGTACGTTTTGGATCTGCACCGTGGCAAGGAAGCGATCGCATCCCCATGTATTCGCCGTTGTCACTGCTTTATAAATCAATCCTTTGCCAATTTGCCAACCGCGTCGGTAGTCTTTATGAGTACCCAACCTGCCACCGTACCAGATTCCTTTTGCGGTTTCATAAATTCGGACAACCCCCACAACTTGATTGTCATCGGTGTTTATTGCCACGATTGGATAGGCGATTCGATCGATATCATCGATATCGTTCTCTTCAAATACATACTGTTCTTCAACAAAGATTGCTTGGCGAAGTTTGAAGTATGCATCAATTTCTTGAGCTGTAGAGGCAAGCTTGAAAACATAAGCAGAAGTCATGGTAATTATTCCTAAGTTGAATTTTCGCACTATCAAATAAGTAGCTAAGGTTCTTGCGGAAAAGAATATCCCGCCCAGTTCTGTGGCTTCAACTCCGCTCAGCCAACGTGAGCTGAGCGGAGTCGAAGCCATAGGTACTTTGATTAATTGCAAGTCCCTAAGCATAGGTAAACCTAAAACCTAGAAGAGCGTAATGCGCGCTTAGGAGGCGTATGCTCTCTAATCTTGGTTTTTAATTACATTCATTCAAAGAGAGAAAGAGCAGAACAGGCTCCACACTTGGCGCAACCCGCCTTGATATCTGCTGAAGACATCTGCGATCGCTTTAGCAAAGCGCCCACCCTTTCGTATAGGGCAAACATAAACTCCGTGCTTGGTGCAGGATGGTTGGCTAATGGCGTACCGCTAATGGGAACAAAGGGAACGACAAAGGGATAGACTCCAATACTAATCAGGCGATCGCAGGTTTCGACTAGAGTTTCGAGACTATCGCCTAGTCCCGCTAAGAGATAGGTGCTGACCTGTCCCCAACCAAATACCTTGACAGCCGAGGCAAAGGCAGCAAAATAATAGTTGAGGGGAACGCTTGCTTTCCCTGCCATGATTTTGCGGCGAACTTGAGGATCGGCGGCTTCAAGGTGCATTCCCAAGGTGTCAATGCCTGCGGCTTTCATGCGATCGAACCAGATAAAATCATCGGGAGGTTCGCACTGTGCTTGAATGGGAATATCTACTCGCGCTTTGATTGCCTTGGCGCATTCCGTTAAATAGGCCGCACCGCGATCGCTTGTATTGGGTGTACCTGTCGTCATCACCATATTTTTGACTCCATCCAGTCGCACGGCAGCTTCGGCAACTTCAGCGAGTTGTGCAGGTGTTTTACGCGCGATGGTACGTCCTGCCTCTAGAGATTGCCCGATCGCACAAAACTGACAGGCAGTATCGGTATGGTTATAACGCATACAGGTTTGCAAAACCGTTGTGGCGAGGACATCATGGCTGTGCAGGAGCGCGATTTTCCAATAGGGAATGCCCTCGCTGGTGGTTAATTCATAGAACTTGGGCGCTTTGGGGAAGGCAATGGTGGCGATCGCTTCTTTGCCCGATTCTAAGAACATTTCCTGAGTTTCGCCATCAATCTCTATCCTATAGGGGGAAATCGCTGCCGAACTATTAAAGACAGGAACCATTACGGTCGTCCCATCAATAGCGATCGCCTTATGATCGGAAGGACCCGCTCCGCCTTTGCGACCGCTAGCTCCCATCTGGCGATCGTTGGAGCGATCGTTGGAGCGATCTGCTAACTGCAAACCCTTCGTCTGCAATTCCGTAATTAGTTGTTGCTTGTTCATAAAGGCTTGTCCCATCAAAACTGGCGATCGGAATTTTAATAAAAATCTTGTTCTAATCTTTGAGTTTTAATTTTGCCGACGGCAAAATTAAAACTCAAAGATTAAGCCCCGCGATCCTGACTGGGGAAATTCTCGCAATCTGGGCATCCATTTAATCCATTTAATCCATGATCGAATCCCTTGGGTTGAAATCCTGCAAAGGGTTCGGCATTCAGATGGACTTGCAATAGGTCGGGACGCGCGTAATGTCCGATCGCATCCATCATGCGCTTGCGTTTGGTAATTAGCGAAAAATCCAAATCCGCGATCGCCATGCCTTCACCCTCAGTAATTGGCGGACAGAGATGATTGCCTTCGGGACTGATAATCGCCGTGTTGCAACCACCACTTAGGGCTTTTTGGAGTTTCTCGTCGCTGGTGATTTGCGTAACTTGCTCGGTCGAGAGCCAGCCTGTAGCATTAATCACAAAGCATCCCGACTCAAGGGCATGGTGACGGATGGTGACTTCAATCTGGTCGGCAAAAATTTGACCGACTAAAGAACCAGGGAATTGAGCGCAGTGGATTTGTTCTTGCTGTGCCATCAGGGCAAATCTCGCGAGGGGATTGTAATGCTCCCAACAAGCAAGAGCGCCAACTTTACCGACGGATGAATCGACTACCTTCAAACCAGCACCATCGCCCTGTCCCCAAACCATGCGCTCGTGATAGGTTGGGGTGATTTTGCGCCGTTTGAGTAATAGCGTGCCATCGGCATCGAAGATAAGTTGTGCATTATAAAGAGAACCACCGTCGCGCTCGTTTATGCCCAATACTACGACGATGCTATGCGATCGCGCCGCTTGACTAACTGCTTCTGTAACTGGACTAGGTACGATAACGGCTTCTTCGTAGAGGCGTAGATGCTCTTTTCCCATCAGTACAGGGGGCTGCACAAAGGAGAAATAGGGATAGTAGGGAATGAAGGTTTCGGGGAAGACGACGATCTGAGCGCCCTCTTTGGCAGCATTCGCGATCGCTAGTAAAACTTTCTCCGTCGTACCATCGCGACTAAATAAAACAGGGCTGATTTGAACGGCGGCGGCTCTAACTTTGCGCGAGTAATCCACGATTGATGAGGTTCCTAAAGAGTCCAAGTGTCAAGAATGAAAGCGTTATCCTTACGATGCAAGAGAATGATATCCAATACATCTAAGGGACTAATGGGACGAATTCCAGGAATGAGTGAAGGTTCGCCATGTCCGTAGAGAGCTTGCAGGGCGAAGCGGCAAGCATAGACCTTGCCACCTTCAGACATAAACTTAGAAATTTGGTCGTTAAAATTCTGATGTCCTGGAAAAGCGGCATCGCCTAATTTTGGGAAGCCGCGTTGTACTCCCAATGTTACCCCAGGTCCATAGAGTAAGATCGAAGTTTCAAAACCTTTGCGAAGTAAGCGGGTTGCTTGCAGGAGATTCACAAACCCGATCGAACCTTCAAAAGCGACGGTGTGAAAAGTGACGAGGGCTTTCTCCCCTGGCTCGGCTTTGACATCCTCGAATACCTTCTCTTCATAGTTCACAAAAAAGTCGCCAGTCTGATGAGCGGGAGTAGTTACTTCAGGCATTGTTTTTTCCTTAAGATTGAATGGAGGAGAGACTAAAAGCTAAAAGCCTATAGCTAGGTATGAACTTGCAGTCAGATTAGTTGTTAGCTACGGTTCTATTTTGTATATCTAGTTACGGAAAAGAGAACTCTATCTTTATCACTAGGAAGGCGATCGTTTTTTTCAGGGATTGCTCAAAATGCATTGCTATACCTATCGAAATCGATAGGTATAGCTATATTCACTTAAATCAGGACATCAAACCCAATAGAGAGTTGCGGCGC
>NZ_LIRE01000134.1 GCF_001402795.1 Pseudanabaena sp. 'Roaring Creek' | reverse complement strand
TATAGCTACCGCCAACTGTATCAGGACATAAAACCCAAGATCGTGTTGTCGCGATCCGTGCGGCAACCCGATCTTGGGTTTTAATTCTGTCCTAACAAGACTGGCGGTAGCTATAGATCCTGCTTGTCATACTATGAAAAGACCACCTAAAAGAGAGAGGCGGCGCAAAGCGCCGCCTCTCTCTTTTAGGTTTTAAGTTTTTGCGCGATCGCCTCCGCCAGTCCATCTAGGGTATATTCCTCAGCTTCACAATCGACACGCCCCAACAACTCATAACAAGTGCTAGAAGTCTGAGGACCAATGGAGGCAATTTTTACCGAGGCTAGCCAAGATTGCCAAGTTTCCCGACTGGTAACCCGATCTAATAGCAAACAAAAATGTCTCACCGTCTTCGAGCTGGCAAAGGCGATCGCATCTAGATCTTGATTTTGAATGGCTTCTAAAGCCAAGGGATCGATCGCTTCAGGACATCCCGACTCGTAGGCAGCGATCGCCTCGACCACTGCCCCATGCTGCTGCAACTGCTCCACCAAAATCTCGCGCCCACCCGATTCAACACGCGGAAATAACAACCTTTTGCCTGTTAAAACATGATTGCCCGTCAGAAAAGCATCGATCAAGGAATCAGCAATAAAATCTACGGGTACTAAATCGGGCGTAATTCCATAATTTGCGAGAACTTCGGCTGTTTTGCGCCCTACTACGGCTACTTTAAGGGAATGTAAAGCACGACTATCTTTACCAGATTTTTGCAAACGCCCAAAAAAGCTCTCCACCGCATTTGCGGAAGTCAAAATCAACCAATCATAATGGGCGAGATCGGCGATCGCGCGATCGAGCATTTCCCAACTGGTCGGCGGCAAAATCGCTAAAGTAGGCATCTCGATCGCCTTTGCACCAAGACCGATCAGCAAATCCGTAAACTGACTAGCCTGCCCCGCAGACCTCGTTACTAAAATAGTTTTCCCTTGCAACGCAAAATTTTCCTTTTCTGGACTCTGCTCAAAATTTTCCAACGATCGCTCGCCCTGCATCGACAATTGCTCATGAAACTTTACGACTTCACCAATAACGATCACCGCAGGCGATAGGGAGCCATCTGGCAATTTGGATTGAATGTCCGCCAGAGTCCCCGTCCATACCTGCTGTGCGGTTCTTCCACACCAGCGCACGATCGCCATTGGGGTATCCGCCGATTTGCCTCCCTGTAATTTTGCCAATAATCTCGCCAGATTATTGGTTCCCATCAAAATTACCAGCGTCGGGATTTGAGCGATCGCCTCCCAAGGCAACCGCTCCAAATCATGCCCCGTCATCACCGCAAAGCAAGAACTCGCTTCCACTTCCGTTAGCGGAATCCCCGCTAGCATTGGCGCAGCGATCGCACTAGAAATCCCTGCCACGACTTCCCATTCACAATTTGCATCTTGTAAAGCAAGTATCTCAGGTAGCGATCGCCCAAATATCCAAGGATCGCCACTTTTGAGCCTCACCACACGCTTACCTTTTAAGCAATATTCCACCAACATTTGGTTGATTTCGGTCTGTTTGACGCTCTCCTGTCCGCCCCGTTTACCCGCAATAATGCGATCGCATTTCTCTGGAGCCAGATCTAATAAAGTGCGATCGACCAGTGCATCACTAATAATTATTTCAGCAGTACATATCAAATCCCTAGCGCGAACCGTCAGAAACTCCAAGCCGCCAATTCCTGCCCCAACTATAAAAACTTTACCTTTCATTTTTCGGTTATTATGTTTAAGACTGAATATGCTGTCAATACTAGTTAATACTAAGCAATATTTGTACACACCTAAAAATTATTGTTCAGTTTAATTTATACTCATATCAAATCTCTATTCTGAATCAATATAATATTCTATTAAATCTAGTAAGTTACTATTTGTAATGAGGAGTAATTGCCATGAGTACAATCAAAAATCAACAGCAGGAAAATAGTGACAGTTACAAACAACATCTAATTTTTGAGAATGAAAGTTTAGATATTGAAATAGAAAAAGAGATAGAACAAGAAATTATTGAGCCATTTGATCCTACTAAAATTAAGATTGATGCTAGGCAAATAACAATTGATTTAGTTCTTAATAGAATTAGATATAAAGAAATTGAGCTTTCTCCTGACTTTCAACGTGATTCTAATATTTGGAACCATACTGCCAAAAGTCGTTTAATTGAATCAATGCTTATTCGCATACCATTACCAGCATTTTATATAGACGCAACAGATGAAGATAAATGGAAAGTTATAGATGGTCAACAACGTTTAATGACTATTAAACATTTTGTTTTGGGTAGAGATGATAATAATGAATCCGAACAAAAGGATAAAGACATATTTAAATTATCTAATTTAGAATTTCTTACTCAGCTTAATGGTAAGTCTTATGATGAAATACCAAGAAATTATCAGCGCAGAATTGGTGAAACACAAATCACCATGTATTTAATCGAAAAGGGAACTCCAGAAAAATTAAAATTCAACATCTTCAAGCGAATTAATACTGGTGGACTACCTTTATCAGCCCAAGAAATTCGTCATGCAATCAATCAAGGAGTATCGACAAAATTTCTTGAAAAACTTGTAAAAATAGAAGCATTTAAAAAAGCTACAGCAAACTCTGTTCGAGATGAAAGGATGGCAGCCCGTGAGATAGTTTTGAGATTTTTAGCATTTAAGATTACTCCTTTTTTAAAGTATGGAGCTATAGATGATACTCATGATGGAGCTACCGATCTTGACACCTTTCTAAACAATGCTATGAAGGCAATGAATAAGATGTCACAAATTGAGATTGATAATCTTGAACGTGATTTCCTGAAGTCAATGTCCGCTGCAATAGATATATTTGATAACGAAGCATTTCGTAAACGTTCAGATAGAAATGCTAGAAAAATGCCTTTTAATAAGGCTCTTTTTGAGTCTTGGTCTGTAAATCTAAGTTCTTTAAGTTATGAACAAATTGAAATATTAAAAAACAAAAAAGATATTCTTATAGATGAATTCATTAAATTGAATGGAGATCGAAGCTTTATTGATTCTATCTCTGGGGGTACGGGATCTATAGGAAGAGTTAAATATCGTTTCAGCAAAATCAAAGAATTAATTGATAAAGTTTTGTATAATAAATAGAATCAAAATTGACTTTATATACTATGAGTTGAACATGATTGATATTGTAGAATTAATTAATTTCAAATGTTTTGAAAAGCAGATCTTAAAATTAGGAAATATAACACTTTTGACAGGGCTTAATAGCTCTGGAAAATCTTCTTTTATACAGTCTTTATTACTATTACGCCAATCATATTTCCAAGGACTTCTTCCTGATTCTGGCTTAGCGCTTAATGGTGATTTAGTTGCTATCGGTACTGCACAAGATGCACTATTTGAAGGTGCAGTAGAAGATCAAATTGGCTTTAAAGTTAATTGGCAAGATGGCAAAGAGGGTGAATGGCTATTTAATTACGACAGAGTATCTGATGTTCTGAGCGTAAAATCAAAACCTACTACCCCTGAAATTTATAATACGAGCCTCTTTAATAACTCTTTTCAATACCTTACCGCAGAAAGAATTGGTCCTCGTCCATTTTTTGAAACTTCAGAATTTCAAGTGCGGCAACTTAGACAAATTGGTACTAAAGGAGAATATGCAGCACATTTTTTGTCAGTTTATAGAGATGAAAATATCCCCAACAATGCCCTTAGTCACCCAAAAGCTGAATCCTATAGCTTAATCGAACAGGTCAGAGCTTGGATGGGAGAGGTTAGTCCGGGGACAAGGATTGAAAGAAAATTGAGTCCCGATATGGGTTTAGTTAGTTTGCAATATTCCTATGGACTGAGCAACCCCTATCGAGCAACTAATGTCGGCTTTGGAATTACCTATACATTACCAATCCTTATCGCTATATTATCCGCACCAGTAGGTACACTCGTCCTTCTCGAAAATCCAGAGGCGCATCTTCATCCTCAAGGACAAGCAATGATGGGAAACTTATTGGCTCTGGCTGCTAATTGTGGCATACAAGTTGTCCTAGAAACCCACAGCGATCATGTGCTAAATGGCGTTAGGCTTGCAGTACACGCAGGCAAAATCAAACCAGAGGAAGTTTGTTTACATTTCTTTCAACGCATTGAACAAAATGATCAAGCCTCTACCCAGGTCTCATCACCTCGAATCGATCGAAATGGTCGTATTGATCAATGGCCAGATGGCTTTTTTGATGAATGGGACAAAAGCTTAGATGCACTATTGGAGCCTGCACAGGGGTAAAGCATGGCTCTAAATATAGTCTTAAACGAGTTGTCTGCAGAAACTCCTGCGCCAAATATATCCATCGCTCGGCTATGGATGTCTAACCTAATGCAAACTGTGCGATCTATAAATGCTGCGGCTAAAAGTCGAGCTACTCTAATAACACAATATGATTTTCACTTAACTTTATTAGCATCTGACTATACTTTGCGTCGATGGTTAAATGACATTGAGGTGGATAAGGAAGAACGGCGATTTATTAGATCCCTTATTACAAAAGCTCCATTTTCTAAAGGTGTACCAGATTCCGATGAAGTCCAATTACTTGAAAATAATAGAGGTTCTTGTGAATTTCGATATCAGGATAAACCCGCGATCGGACTTGGCGTTGCTTACCTACTAGATATTATTTCAGTAAGTTTACTCTCAGAAATCTGTTGGGATTGCAGTTACTTAGATTTAGATGTTATCTCTATTGATGAAGATGATAAAAAAATAAAAATTGTTCATGCAAGTCGTAAAGAACACCTACAAGATCACGTTGACTGGTTTAAGAATCGTATTCATAGCAGCATTGATGGGCAAGCCTTATGGGATCAAAAAGATGATTTATTTCCAAATCTACACTTTTGTAGTTCTGTAAAAAATCAGCTACAAAGTTTATCGATTGGTAATTTGATGCTTTCTCCAGTGAAAAAAAGATTATTTGAGTTGCAAAAATATTCAGAAAGTTGGACAGAAGGCAATTTTGATGCAAAAAAGCTAAGTAAAACTACTCCTGAAAGTGAAGCTACGCTCCAAAAATATTCACAAGAACATACTTTTACCTGTCCCGACGGAGAAAACCGCATTTTTAGTTGGCATGTTCGACTTACTCCTTTAGCTTGGCGTATCTATTTTTATCCTGAACAGCCAAGGAAGATACTCATTGGGTATATTGGCGAGCATCTACCTACTGTTAAATTCAATTAAAGATCTATTTCGCTAAAGCCTTTTCATGTTGACCGCGCAACTGTCCACAAGCTGCGTCAGCCTCTAGACCTCTTGTCCGACGCACGCTTACAGCAATTTTATGGTCTTCTAAGATCTGGACAAAGGTTTGAATTGCCCTCTCGCTGGGGCGTTTGTAATCGGCATCGGATACGGGATTATAGGGGATCAGATTGACGTGACTTTGGAAACCACGAATCAAATAGGCGAGTTCCTGCGCTTGCTCTGCAGAGTCATTCACCCCTGCCAGTAGCGTATATTCAAAGCTAATTCTGCGCCCAGTGATCTCTACATATTCGCGACAATCATCCATGAGGGCGATCAGGGGATAGCGATCGGCGGAGGGAATTACTTGGGCGCGAACTTCCTGCGTGGGGGCATGGAGGCTGACCGCCAGAGTGACTTGCAAATGTTCTTCCGCAAATCGAGGAATTTGATTGGGAATGCCGACCGTAGAAACGGTGATATTCCGCTGACCGATGCCAATATCTTTGTTGATGACCCCGATCGCTCCAACTAAATTTTCATAATTGAGCAGGGGTTCACCCATGCCCATGAACACGATATGGCTGACGCGCTGCTGCATTACTTCCTGTACGGTCAGTACTTGGTCGATGATTTCATGCTTGGCTAAGTTGCGCCGAAATCCACCTTTACCCGTGGCACAAAAGTCACAAGCCATCGGACAGCCCACTTGAGTGGAGACGCAGACCGTCAAGCGCTTACTGGTAGGGATACCAACGGTTTCGACAATTTCGCCATCGGCTAGTTTTAAGAGAAATTTCTCCGTCCCGTCGCGAGTTTGTTTGTGAAGATAAATCTGCGATCGCCCAATTTCCACGGTTGGGTTTTGCGCAAATTCTTCGCGCCATGCCTTCGGAAAAACCGTAATATCGTCAAGACTCCGCGCCCCTTTTTCATACAGCCACGCATGAAGCTGCTTACCGCGATAACTGGGTTGCCCCTGCGAAACTACCCATTCCGTGAGTTCGGATTGCGATCGCCCCAATAGTGGTAGGACTTTTGAAGAAGCAGGAATTGGATTGGCAGTCATAGCAGCATAGCAAATGGGACGAATATACAGATCTTACCCACAAATCACTATCGTTGCTATAACTTATAGAGATTGCCCCCTCCAACATTGCCCCCTCCAACATCATCGGATCGGAAATAATTAGAATTAAATTAGGGTTTATGGAAAGAAATTTATGAAACGCCGTCAACTTTTATTTACTTTTGGTGGGGCTTTATTAGGAATCCCCATTATTGGTTCTCTAATTTACGATGCGATCGCCAAATCAAAAACGCAAAACCAAACCTCCTACGAACCAGCCGCAACCAAAGCGCCTGTGGCGAAAGCGGCAAGTATCGCTGATGCAAAAGTAAATGCAGAAGTAAATTCAGGCGCAGAAATGACCCTAGAAACCACCGAGGAGCCATTACTGCGCTTTGCCGCGATCGCCGACAATGGCTTTGGTAGCGCCGATCAGATGGCTGTTGCTAAGTCCATGTGGGAAACCTATCAACAAAAGCCCTATGCCTTTGTGTTAATGGCAGGTGACAATATCTACTCCTATGGGGAAATCAAATTAGCCAAGGCTTATTTTGAAGACCCCTATGCCCCATTGCTCAAAGAAAACGTAAAATTTTATGCCGTGCTGGGCAATCACGATATTGCCAAGACTAATAACGGACTCGATCAGATTAATTACAAGCCTTTTAACATGAGCGATCGCTACTACACTTTCACCAAAGGTGAAGTTGCGGAGGGAACCGTAGAATTTTTTGCGATCGATACCAATAGCAATGCCGATTGGGAAACGCAGCTTGCTTGGCTCGATCTCCAATTAACCAAGAGTAAAGCACCTTGGAAAATTGTCTATGGGCATCACCCCCTTTATTCATCGGGCAGACATGGCAGCGACCCCAAACTAGCCGCCAAACTCGCACCTCTATTCGCCAAACACAAAGTGCCTATATATCTCTGCGGACATGATCACGGGTATGAGCGGTTCAACCCGATCGATGGCACGACCTACATTGTCAATGGTGGCGGCGGCGCACCTTTATATAAATTTACAGGATTACCTCAAACCGCCTTTGTGAGTTCCCAGCATAGCTTCATGACCTTTGATGTCTATCAAGATAAAATCATCACCAAAGCGATCGCTACCGATGGCAAAGTCTTTGATCGCGCGATCATCACTAAGGTTTAGCGATAATTCACCACTAGCATCCCAGCCATAGTTACCTTGAGGGCAAAGCACCGCCAAGCTTAGAATAGATATCCTTAACTAATCTGTTAATCCCATGAGTTTATATCTGTACGCAATTTTGCAAGCTGAAAATCTGGATCTCATTCAAAATCTCGATCTCCAAGGTATGAATGCTCAATCCGTCCAGTTTCATGCCCTCCCCCCCTTTGCAATCGCCTACAGTGAAGCCCAACAAGAACGCTATCTAGCCAGTCGCGCCAACCTCATCACCCATGAAACCGTTTTAGAATCGCTGATGAAAGTGATCGATCCACATCAAGCCGTTCCCCTCCCCTTACAGTTTGGGCTAGTGGTAGAAAACTGGGAAGATGTTCAACGCGACCTGCTCATCCCTTACGAAACCAAGCTCAAGGAGCTAATTCACAACCTAATTGGCAAGCGGGAGGTAAGCGTCAAATTATTTTGGAATCAAACCGAAGAATTAAACCTTGCTGTTGCCGAAAATGCGGGCTTGCGCCAAAGGCGCGAAGCTTTAGTGGGTAAGGTCTTGAGCATGGATGAGGCGATCGCGATCGGTCAAGAACTAGAATCCGCGATCGAAGAACGCCAACAAGTAATTATCACAGCCTTCTTAAATACCCTTAAACCCCTATCCCATGAATATGCTGAAGGCGAACTACTCACAGAAAGCATGATTTATAACGGCTCTTTCCTCATCGATTGGGACAAAGAGCCCGAATTTGCCGCTGCCGTTGAAGCCCTCGATCGACAATTTGAAAACCGCCTCAGAATTCGCTACAACGATTTCACGGCTCCCTACAACTTTGTCAAGGTAGATCGAGATTAGATCGAGATTCGCGCATTAAGTAGCTAGGCATAATTAAAAACCAAAACCAGAGAGCATACCGCCCGCTATGCGGGCGGTATGCTCTTCTAGGTTTTAAGTTTACTTATACCTAGCTACTTACAAAAACCTTTTTAGTACTTCTACGGTTGCTTTTCCCGTCTTTTCCCAACTAAATTGAGTAGCCCTTTGTAATCCCAGTTGTGAAAGATGCGATCGCAGTCCCGTATCATTAGCGATCGCCTGCATCGCATCGGTAATTTCCGCCACGTTATAAGGATCGATCAAAATCCCTGCATCTCCTGCAACTTCGGGCAAAGATGACAGATTAGAAGTAATCACTGGTGTCCCACAAGCCATTGCTTCAATAACGGGTAACCCAAATCCCTCCCACAGTGATGGAAATACTAAAGCGATCGCACCACTAATAATTTTAGGCAAATCATCGTAAGGCACATAGTCGAGAAATTTCACCTGATTGGTAATACCTAATGCTTGGATTTGTTTTTTTAATCTGGGAGTATAGCGATTATCCGAAGGGCCAGCCAACCAAAGTTGACATTCAAGATTAGATGGCACATTAGCAAATGCAGAAATGAGACGGCTCAGGTTTTTATAAGGATCATGTCTACCAATATATAAAAAGTATGGAAATCGAGTATTAAATCCATCAGCAATTACAGAGCGAAAGTGATTTGAATCATAAGCTAAAAGAATAGGAGTAATCTTATTAGATGGAATATGACAAAATTTAATAATATCCTCAGCAGTAGATTGAGAATTACAAATAATATGTTCTGATTGTTTTAAGACTTGAGGAACATAATATCGATGGTAGGGAGTGAGAGGTGAAAATCTTTTGGGGAAACGTAGGGGAATGAAATCATGCACCATCACCACACTAGAACAATTAGAAAATAACGGAGCTTCGGGAATGGGTGAAAATAAAAGTTTAGACTTTAATTTCCTGTAAATTATTGGCAACTGAAATTGTGTCCAAATCAACCTATTCAAATGCCCTTTTGTCCCTTTTTCAGAGGTTAAGTTATCAGGGATTAAATAAGATTCAAATCCAGAGTGAATTTCAGAACTTAGTAGAACAGGTGAAATAGATTTTAGATAGGGAAAAACATTTTTGGTATAGTTACTTATCCCTGTTGATTTAAATAGAACATTTGACAAGTTAACTATCAATCTATCGCAAGAAATATTCTCTTTACTAATCATGAATCAGATAATACTTTTATAGGCTTTTAACGTTTCTTTTGCGGTATTGTCCCAAGAGAATAAATTGGCTTGAGCTTTACCTTTACTAATTAAACTTTCCTTTAGTTGGCGATCGCTAATTACCTTTAGTATGGCTTCAGCAATTTGCATAAAATCATTCGGATTAATAAGGATAGCCGCATTTCCAGCAACTTCAGGTATTGAAGAATTATCCGAAGTTATAACTGGAGCACCAAGGGTCATCGCTTCTAATATAGGCAAACCAAACCCCTCATAATGAGAAGGATATACAAAAACATCTGCCCTTGAGTAAAAAATCGCTACTAATTCGTCAGCTAAGTAGTCAAGATGAAATATTTCATTTGTATAAGATGAGCTTTGAATATCTTTTAATATTGATTCGTACTTCCAACCTTTTTTGCCAATTAATACTAACTGGTGGTCAATTTTATGATTTTTTTTAAGCAAGTTAAAGGCATAAATAATATTATTAATATTTTTTCTAGGCTCAAATGTACCAACAAATAGTATGTAAGGCTTAGTGAAGTCATAGCCTATATTTTCTTTTAATATATCAAGAACTTCATCCTTTACATAGTTATTACGATAACGACTAGCTAACGGCGTAACGTATATTTTTTCGGGCTTTACATCTAAATATTTAATAATATCTCGTTTAGAACTTTCAGAAACTGTGATTATTAAATCCGTCCAACCAATACAATGCTTAACACGTTCAGAATAGTTTTTAGTAATTGAACTCACAAAATCTGGGTATTTGATAAAAGCTAAGTCATGAATAGTCATTACTTTTAAACTTTTAGAACAGGGGTAAACTACATGATCTAATCCATGCAAAATATCAGGGAAACCAAAGGCCCTTTCAAAGTAAGGAATAATCGGATTAGGAAATCTAGAAAGGAAACTGGAAATAGTAACAGGAATGGGAAGCTTATATATTTTGGTATCTAAATTTAAAAATTTTGGTGCCTTAGCTTTAAATCTCAACCATTCTTTTAATCTTGGCTGATAGACGACACTCATAAGAAAATTATCTTGATCTTGTAAATTATACAAAGCATAAATCAAGTTTTTAGCGTATAGACCAATGCCACTAGGCTGACTGGTCAGTGATGTGCCATCTATTGCAATTTTTAGCATCTATAGCAGTCCTAAATCATTT
>NZ_LIRE01000690.1 GCF_001402795.1 Pseudanabaena sp. 'Roaring Creek' | reverse complement strand
TATAGCTGCCGCCAACTGTATCAGGACATAAAACCGCAAAGAGAGTTGCCGCGCTCCGCGCGGCAACTCTCTTTGCGGTTTTGATTTTGTCCTAACAAAAATGGCAGCGGCTATATAGTTTAGCTTGCGATCGCCAAAATTGCAGGGACTTAATAACCGCCATCAAGCCCTTTTGCTTACAGCGCTTGGCGCTCAAACCCAAACCAAGGAAATTTTTGAAAGCGTTGCGAAGCAACGCTTTCAAAAATTTCCTTGTGGTTCGTTTGATCGATAATTGCGGTAGGACATAAAACAAGAAGAGCGTAGCGGCGCGAAAATCTATTGCCATGCTTTCATTTTGTCAGAATTCATTAAACCGTAGGGATCGACCATACGCTTGAAGTTTAGTTGCTCGTAGTCAACCGTTTTCATACCACCATCTTCGAGAATATAGGTATGGGGATTGGCAATGAATACGCCCTGCGCCTCATGATATCGAATGATCTCGTTTAAGCGATCGCTAGTGGTAAAACGCACCACCTGAATCGCCGCAGGGATAACTACTCCATTCACCTTAATAAACTCTAAATGCATCATCACTTCATCGCCAAAATACTCATGCATCCGTTGGACTAGTTCCAATTGTGGATCGTTCAAAAATAGGCTCTGAAGATAGGTGAGAGAAGGATCGGCGGCGCGAGCATGTAAGGTGGTGTGATTCCAAGAAAATTCGATTAGACTGATTCCTTTGCCCGCATCCCTTGCGCTTTTTTCGTAGCAAATTTCGCCCTTAAAGTCTCGCACGAGGCTCTGAAATGGTTCGCGATCGCTTTCCGCTACGAGCACTAGAGCGCAGTGGGAATCCTTGGGAATGTAGCTCTGGAGGGCATTGAAATAATTAGCAATCGGTGCTGTATGGACGCTAATCATCTTTTTGATAATGCCGTCACTATTGCCGAGGGCTTGCCCAAACCGAGCGGCTGTCATGAAGTCGGGTAAACTCACTACGAATTCATCCCATCCATAGGCTGGAGCGAGGGGAACTTCTAATTCGGTAATAATGCCATTGGTTCCGTAGGCATGAGCGACTTTTTGGACATCATCGCCTCGCAATTCGATAATTCTGGGTTCATCTTCGAGGGTGACGACCCTTACGGCTCTTAAATTACCGCGATCGCGTAGTTGTCCGTAGAGTACGGAACCGATACCGCCACTACCTCCCGCGATAAATCCTCCAACCGTCGCGCTTCTAAAGGTAGAAGGAATCATTCGCGATTCCCAGCCAGTTTCTTGGGCTTTTTTATCAAGGACTGCCATTTTTACGCCCGTTTCGACGCAGGCTAGTCCCGCTTTAATCCATTTGATTTCTTGCATTCGCAGAGTTTCTAAGATAACGCCGCCTTTGAGGGGTGTGCATTGTCCGTAGTTGCCCGTACCGCTGCCGCGCACTGTGATGGGAATGTTGTATTTGACGCAGGCTTTGGCTATTCTCAGTACCTCGTTTTCATTGGTAGGACGAACTACAGCATCGCCAACTTTGCCAGTTAGGAGTGGAGCAAGGACAGGACTAAAGTGGGCGAAATCTTCTGATAGTTTCGCAACCTGTTCTGGATTTGTAATTACTTCAATTCCAGATAACTCTTCTAATAAATTTTTTAAAGATATTTGCATATACACCAATTGTTTCTATCCCACTATTCTAAGCTTAGCAAAACTCAACGAATATAGCGATCGCCCTAATTATCTCTATAAAAGGCGATCGCCTTTTGTCATCATCAATCGCGATCGCAAAACACTCTTAGTATTCACGAATGACAAATACTGGTGTACTGGACTTGGGTTGGTTTTGCTTTTGGATACGAATTAGGCGATCGCTTCCTCTTGTTCGTATTGGTGAGAGGCGATCGCGCGATCGATTTCTTCTTGATTTGTAGTGTAATAGAATTGGGCGTTACTCAAGTCATCTGTGGTTAACGATGGGAAGTTGCGTAAAAGCTCTGGAGTATCGGCTTCTTGTTGTTGGAGTAAGATGATCGTCCAAACAGGGATATGGTTATTAATGATCTAGGGTTACAAAATCACCATTAGCAAATTCTTTTTCTGTTTCTTCAACTGCCTGTTGATAGCCTTTCCAGCAGAGAAATTCATCCATTTCTTCGAGTAACTTTTGATATGCAGTAATTTCGAGGATAACGGCTATGCGATCGCCTTGA
Organism: Pseudanabaena sp. 'Roaring Creek'; assembly: GCF_001402795.1. GTDB lineage: Bacteria > Cyanobacteriota > Cyanobacteriia > Pseudanabaenales > Pseudanabaenaceae > Pseudanabaena. The sequence continues at coordinate 17,593 of NZ_LIRE01000690.1, read as the reverse complement.
GCGTTGGTGATGTATTGTTCTTGCAGTTGCAGCATAGGTTTAAGTGTCGATGAATTATCTATGAGTTGCCATTATTATAAGCTTTACTCGTTTAGGGGCGATCGCTTTTTGTCATCATCAAAGCGCGATCGCTAATAGAGTCTTATAGACAAAAACAATCGCGGCAAAAATCTGAAGTGAGTAAGGTAAATAGGCGATCGCATTCCTAGTAACGAGTTAGGCTATAATTAGCAGCAAATTTACTGTTCTAAAATTGATTATGTCTCCATCTAAAGTTGAAGAACGTCTATCAAAACTTGAAGCTGAAGTTACGCAATTAAAACTCTCTTTATTGAGTAGTGCAAATACTATCAAGCCTTGGTGGGAGAATATTGTGGGTACGTTTGCTGATGATCCTAGTTTTGAAGAGGCGATCGCGATCGGTAGAGAATATCGTAGATCTTATAAAGATTTGTTTGAGCCATCTGAGGTTGAGTAATGTATCTTTTGGACACAGATCATCTGAGTATTCTTGAGCGTGGTGGGGAGATTGCTCAAAGGATTATAAGTAGACTTGCCATACTTTTCCCTGAAGATATTAATGTTACGGTGATTACTTACGAGGAGCAAACTCGTGGTTGGTTAGGATATATCGCTAAGGCGCGTAACTTGGAGGAACAAATCATTGCCTATCGTAAGCTAGAAAAACATATTGCAACTTTTGCAAGGCTTAAGGTGATTGGATTTGACAGTGAATCAGCAACTATTTTTAAGCGACTTCGCGCTGAGTATCCAAGGTTGGGAACGATGGATCTAAAGATTGCGGCGATCGCTATTTCTAAAGGAGCAACTCTATTAACGCGCAATCTGTCTGATTTTGAAAATATTGCTAATTTGCAAGCGGAAGATTGGACAAATTAGCCGATCGCCTTTTGTCATCATCAAGCGCGATCACCCTAATCATCTCTACAAAAGGCAATGAGGTTTTTACTTAGTTTCCATTATTTTTTTAAGGGATTCTGCGATCGCTACATACTGTCGCGATCGCTAACAGAGCCTTGTAGATAAAAATAATCGCTTCAAAAGTCAAAATGTAAGCAAGGTAGAGATAGGCGATCGCATCAATAATCTCTACAAATTTTATCTTTTACTCTTAATTATTTACTATCAGCATTACACGATTGGTTTAGTCTTCCGTTATCGCCAATAACTTAATAGCTTATGTTAAAGTGTACTCATGTGTACACTTTAATAATTTGTGGCTATGGAAATCCAATCTGTCGGAATTAAAGAATTTCGGGCTAACTTACACAAATACACCAAACAAACATCCGAACCAATAGCCGTTACCTCTCATGGTGTGCCCATAGGCTACTACATACCCACACAACCCACACCCCAAAAACAAGACTTACTCGCTCTACAACAAGCAGTGCAAAAAATCACTCAATTACTGCAAACACAAGGTATCAGTGAAGAGGAGCTATTTGCTGATTTTCAAAGCGTTAGGAAACACACACCTTAACGATGAGAAAGTTAATTGTCCTAGATACCAACATTCTCATTCGTGCAATATTAGGAGAACGAGTTCCCAACTTACTAGAGAAGTATAGTTCTAGCTGTAGTTTCGTTACCCCCGTCAGTTGCTATGACGAATTGAATCACCATTTGCCCAAAATATTACAAAAAAGGAATCTTGCACTAGAGCCATTCTTAAATGCGATCGCACAACTGGCAAAAATAGTCACACCATTAGCTCAGGAAATTTATAGTGACTATGAGGATGATGCAAAACGCAGGATAGAAGATCGCGATCTTAAAGACTGGACTATAGTTGCTCTAGCTCTAGCATTAGACTGTCCAATCTGGACTGAAGATCAAGACTTTTTTGGAATTGGCATCGCAACATGGAATACCCGAAATGTAGAGATTTATCTAAGTAGCAATTAAGAGACATATCCCACTCAATTACTGACGAAACCGATCGTAATCCGCCATAGATGACTCCAAATATCCAAGAAATAGCGCAAACACTCTTTAGCGAAATTCGTCAGCTTATTGATGCCGCCAAACAACGCGCCGCCGTTGCCATCAATACCGAAATTACACTGCTCTATTGGCAAGTTGGAGATCGCATTCAAACCGAAATACTCCAACGTCAACGCGCCGAATATGGCAAACAGGTTATAACAGAACTTTCGCGACACCTTACCCAAACTTACGGTAAAGGCTGGAGCGAAAGGCAACTGCGCTATTGCATCCTGATAGCCGAAGTTTTTCCCGATCGAGAAATTCTGCATACACTGTGTGCAAAATTGAGTTGGTCACATCTCAAACTAATTATGGGCATAGATGACCCATTGAAGCGCAATTTCTATATTGAGATTACGCAACTCGAAAATTGGAGCGTTCGCCAACTACAAGAACGCATCAACTCCATGCTATTCGAGCGCACCGCCATCTCCCGTAAACCAGAAGAAACTATTCGCCATGATTTAGAACAATTACGCGAAAACAAGCAAATCTCACCCGATTTACTGCTAAAAGATCCCTACATCCTCGACTTTTTAGATATAAGCGATCGCTACCTCGAAAAAGACCTCGAAGATGCCATCTTGCGAGACATCGAGAAATTTTTACTAGAACTTGGTGCAGGATTCACCTTTATCGCAAGGCAAAAAACGTATCCAAATCGATAATGACGACTTTTATATTGACCTGCTATTCTATAACCGCAAACTCAAACGCCTTGTTGCGATCGACCTCAAACTCGGCAACTTTCGCCACGAATACAAGAGCCAAGCGGTATCCATGTTGCCGAATACCTCACCGTATTACCACCCAAAGAACTACTTCAAGCAAAACTCCAACAATCGATCGCGCTTCAGCACGTCGGCGCTTACCTTCATCAGAACAGGATTAAATGGCAATTGGTAGGCTTAGCTATTTACAGCAATTTTCGATCAAAAGACCCATAAGAAAGTTTTTGAAAGTGTTGCTTTGCAACACTTTCAAAAACTTTCTTAGTTTGGATTTGAGCGCAAAGCGCTGTAGGAGAAATCAAGCGCCATTCGAGAATTGTGGTGCAGAGAGCCGCAATTCTTGAATGACACTTATGCCTTAACTAAGTAGCTAGGCATAAGTAAACTTAAAACCTAGAAGAGCATACCGCCCGCGCAGCGGGCGGTATGCTCTCTGGTTCTGGTTTTTAATTATGCCGAACTACTTAGTAAAAACCTATCGCTCTGATTACAATTATGAAACTAGCTTCTATTGTCCTATCAGGAATCCTCTGTTTGGGGGTCACTACTTTGATGCCAACTCTATCGGCTTACGCAAGACCTTCTACTTATAACGATGGAGTTGATGCGTTGACTGACGAATTGTGGTGGCAGATCCGTCCAGAGATGCGTGACTCAAAAATTGATACTGGGAATAGTTTATTTATTCGAGAATGGCAAGCAATTCAACGGGTAGTGAGAGCCAATTCTCGCTCATTTAGTGGTGGATATTGTTTTGATGGCTATTCTGCTTTTTTTGATGGCAATCTGGATCGAGTAGCAGATGCCGTATTTTACGTTCGCTATCCTGCCTTTAGCGGTCAAAGAATTCGCCAAGAAGAACAGGGTGCAGCTAGGGTATGGACAGAAATTCGGTTGCGCCTGCGAAATCCGAATGGAGTTACTTCCTGCTAAAGAGGCAAAGCCTGTAGAGTATGCTATGCGTAATCTACAGGCTTTTGGATTAATATTCCCCTGCCTTTGCTGCCGTATCTTTGAGATTGCCAGCAAAGAACATGGGAATAAATTTCTCAACGAAAGAAGATGGATCCTTCTCCCATGCTTTTCTGGCAAGATCGATTCTGGTCTTTTGTAACTCAGGAGAGAACAAAGTCTGGGGAAGCCGATCGGCCAAATATTGAGGACGTTGCCAGATGGGAAGGGTATCGACAATCTTCATTAAGTTCTCAACGCGACGTACCTCCGCGCCTGCAAGCACATCCATCCCTGATTCGTAGGCTGCTTGCTCGATCGCAGCATATTTGCGTTTTGCGAGATCCACCTTGGCATGAAGCGCTTCACTCTTCTTACCAATTTCTGCGAGTTTCCGATTGCCCCAGCGCACATGGGCAACCTCTTCAGGCATAATTTTTTCGATGGTTTCGCGAATTTTGATGTTTTCAGGCGTTTGCTCTGACTTTTGAAGCGCACGAATGTGAGCTGCGAAGTATTCACAACCACGCTTTTCGGTAACATTAATCGCGGCTAGAGACTCGATGATGCCATCTTCAGGGCTACTACCGATAGTTTCGTAACCAATCAAGCGCTCAAACTCGTCTATATAAGAAGATCCAGGAGGAGTGCCGATATCTTCACCAAGTTCGTAGAGCAGATCGGTCAGCCAGAGCGCATGACGAGCTTCATCGGCAATATGATGAGATAAATCTTTAATTAGATCGCGGGGTTTGCCATCAAGTTTTTCGATTAAATCGGTAAGATCCTTGCAGCTTCGTTGCTCGTTGAAACGATAGCGATTGAGGGTTACCATGTGAATTTCACGTTGACGTACCACTCGATCGAGGATATCTTGAGCGCTTAACTGTCCGCGAAGTTTATGGGGATAGGCAACAGTCATTTTAAACCTAGTTTATATATACCAATCTAATTTTAATCTTAATTTGTAAAGAAGTGTGAAGACGAAATTGGCATCTACTCCCTACGACTGGCTCGATCACTCTTTGGATTCAATCCATAAAGCTAATTGGCATCGATCTACCCAAACAATCACTAGCAAAGCAGGGACGATCGCCAAGGTGAATGGACGCGAAATGCTCATGTTTGCCAGTAATAATTATTTGGGATTGGCAGGCGATCGCCGTTTAATTGAAGCGGCGATCGCGGCAACCGAAAAGTACGGCACTGGCACTACGGGATCGCGCTTGGTCACGGGACATCTAGCCCTTCACGAAGAACTGGAATTAGCGATCGCCGATCTTAAAAATACCGAAGCAGCCTTAGTTTTTAGTTCTGGCTATTTAGCAAATTTGGGAACGATATCAGCCATAGTCGGGCAGCGGGACTTAATTTTAGGCGATGCCTACAATCACTCTTGTTTGAAAAAAGGCGCTGTGATGAGTGGTGCTATGGCGATCGATTATCAACACGGCAGTCTGGCAGATCTCTCAGCTAAATTACAGGAGCACCGTTCTAAATATCGCCGTTGTTTAATTACTACGGACAGCGTGTTTAGTATGGATGGCGATCTGGCTCCCTTAAGAGAAATTATGAACTTAGCTGCTACCTATGACTGCATGGTGCTAGTTGATGAGGCTCACGGCACAGGAGTTTTTGGCGATCGCGGTGGCGGCGTGACCAATGCCTTGGGGCTAGGCGCGAACTTAATCCAAGTAGGCACTTTGAGCAAAGCTTTGGGTAGCTTGGGCGGCTATGTGGCAGGCTCCGCCAAGTTAATTGATTACCTGCGGAATCGGGCTGCAACTTGGATCTATACAACTGGTTTATCGCCTGCGGATACAGGCGCAGCGATCGCGGCAATTGAGATCGTTAAATCGGAAAGCGCACTGCGGCAGCAACTTTGGCAAAATGTGGCTATGGTCAAACAAGGCTTACAGGCATTGGGGATTCCAGCGATCGCCTTTGATTCGCCGATTGTGGCGATCGAGGTTGGCGATATTGCCACGACAATGGCACAGTCTCAGTATTTACGCGATCGGGGCATCTTTGCCCCTGCCATCCGTCCACCGACAGTTCCTACAGCAAGAATTCGGGTTACTTTAATGGCAACCCATACCCCCAGCCAAATTCAAACATTACTGCAATATTTAGGGCTTGCCGAACAAGAGGCTAAATCCAAAAGATGAGTGAAGGCACGAAGTGCCTTCACTCATCTTTTGGGTTTTATACCAATTCCCAAAAGTGTGGCTACACTTTTGGGAATTAAAAACCAAACCCAGTAAGGGTTTTAAAATCACAAAATGGCGTAGCCATTTTGTGATTTGGTATTATAGCTGTCCTAAGCAAAGCTTACGTTGCCGTTAATTTTTCTAGGATTTCCGCAGTCCGCAAACCCTGCTTTACCCAAGGCTCAATCGGTTGGATCTTGCTAGTGACACCCAAAATAAAGCGCGTATAGCTCTCTTGCGGAGAATCCAATGGTGCATCCACTTCAGTCTGAGATGACCAATCCGTAGCACAAGCCCGAATATCCTTACCAGCCCAACGGGAAAACCATGCGGCAATGAAGCCCGCCTGTAACTGATGCCAAGGCAATCGACCTGACTGCAGGCCAATTTCGCTTCCTGTTGTTAACACTGAATTTTCCGTAGTCACGACGATCAGACCGTGATGGCGATAGCCAAAGTCGAGGGTGAGATTGCCCATGCCATGCACTGTCCAAAGCTGGCGCATGGTTGCCAAAAACTCCACTGCATTTGTTGCCATGATCGTTTTGCCTTGGTAGGACTCGATCTCACCACGGATATGATCGTAAAAGGAACCACCCCAGCCAAAACCAAAGGTATAAAGCGCCAAAGTACCCGCTTGCCCAGCTTCCGAGGCTAAAGCGGTATGGATGCTCCGCAATAAAAAATCGGGCACAGCGACAAGGCGATCGCCTTGCCTTGTTGAGAGTAAACCCGTTGCAGGATCGGATTTAACATAAAATCGAGGGGAAAAATAATTTCCAGGAATTGAATTGAGCATCATCGGGTTAACCATTGGTGGGCGATCGCAATGTAGGGCAACAACAAAGCAGCATTTTCTTTCGGCAAATTTTCCATTACGGCTTTTTGCAAAGCTCGATAGACAAAATCATTAACCCTTTGATTCTTCAGCGCCAACATAATATTCTGCATCCAATACAACAGACGATCCTTGAGCAATTCCTCATCTTGCAATAGCATCGCCGTAGCACAGTAACGCAACACCAAAGCCATATCGCGCTGACATTTGCTACCGCCATCCACTGTCACCTTAGCCGCTATATCGGGAGCCGTAGCTTGAATCTGTTGTAGCACCTGTGCGACGATCGCATTTTCTTTCGCTTGAATCAAATCATAGGTTTGACGACGCTGTTGCCAAGAAGCGATCGCCCGATCTAAAGTTCGCAAATCTTCAGGATTGATGTAGGAACCATCGGCTCGATCTAAAACATTTTCTAAGAGAGTAATCATGGTTATAAAAGTTTGATTATAAAAGTTTGATTATAGGTAAGTGGGCTTAATTAAATATAAAACCCTGAAACCTGCGGCGCACGCTGCGCGTGCGCCGCAGGGTATCGCTCTAGAACTAGGCATGGAGGTCGCAAAGCAACGGGACTCCTAAACCACAAATTACGATTCAGGGAAGTTAACGAGTAAATCCTCCAACAGAGTGAGATCTTCTTCCTTAACGGTTAGAACTTGCTGACTCTCAGAATTCCACTCAATTTGGGCGATTAAATCTTTGGTACTTAAGATTTCCAAATCCTGAATATCTTCTAAGCCTAAGAGAAAAGGAGTTGGTCGCGGCAGTACTCCCAAGGAGACACTATCTATAGGGATAGGTTCATGGAGATCTGTAGGGCTAGTTGATCGCCCAGTGGCTCGACCAGTTGAGCTTCCAGTCGATTGGCGCGAATTAGTCTTGTCTGCATCCGTTCTGAAGATCTTTTGCAGCAATTTCACCAAGGATCGCCATAGTTTTCTCAAGCGATCGAGCCAGCTATTCCGTTGATGAAAACGATGATGAAAACGATTGCGGTTTTTCATCCTATATACCTCCTGCATCCATAGATGGATTGATCCCAGTAATGCTTGAAGAATCCCGATCCAAAAGCCTTTGCTCAATCTCTTGTGCAGTCGCTCCAGAACTCAACCAAAATTCAGCGGCCTTAATCCTCGTCTCAGAACCAATCAAAAAACGGCAGAAATTATTTCCCATGGAATAGCATTGAATTTCAGTACTACTTAAACCACGATTGAGCATGACCGAAAAGAAACCTGCCAATAGCCCTGCGTAGAGAAAACACACAGGCTTCCCAATATTTCCCATCGATTTTGCAACTGCCGAATCAAATAGATCGATAAAGATAAAACCTTCTCGAATTGAACTGAGATCGACATTCCACTTCCCCCAGCCCTGAGCCGTTAATGGCCACCACCAAGTCTCTAAGGCAAAACTCAGGTTAGATTTACTCACACTGAAATGGTAATCGCGCTCAAACCAAACCTTAAAGTCCTTGGCATCGTTAGTTCCCCAATCTTTACCAATCAGATACATCAGCCATCCTGATGCATCGCCCACCTCATGTTCTAGCCCCTTCAGGAGCGAAACGATAAAATCATCGCTAGCCAATACATATTGATGCTGATTCCAGTCTCTAATCTGTCCCTTGGATTGGTCGAATTTAAAAAAAGTATGACGACTATAATGGCAAACTTGAGATAGAGAGTTTAACGAAAAAAGAGGTTCTCTATTATTACGAAAAGTTGATTTGGTCATTTACAATTCTCGGATTAACTAGGTATAAACTTTCTATACTATGACTTGCAAGAAATTCAGTGAATACAAATAAATGGGGAATAGCTCTATTTGCTTGCAACGGTAGATTTTTCAGGGGGTAATAAAATTTGACTTAAATCAGTGCTAAACGATGAGTCAATTTCTGCCATCTTCTCTAACGCCGATCGCAAAATCAGCTTGCCTTCTTCAACTAATACTTCACCAGTTAAAGGGTGAATTAGATTTTGTTGCGCTCTTTTACCGATTAAGTTTTTTAATTCTCCAATCGAACCAATGTACATCCCTTGAGGAACCTCAATAACGATGCCATCTTGCCAAACTCTTGCTTGACAGGCGAGACGAGAGTTAACTTTCGATGAAGTGATAAAACTGAGGGTCAGGATTTCCTGTTCGCTTTTGGGGCTGAGTGCATCACCACCATCCCTCACGTACACATGACAGGTTGCACATCTTCCTTGACCACCGCAGGCTTGAAGTACGTTCATTTCCTGTTTCAGTAAAACACTGAGTAAAGTACTCTCGGTTGCAACCTCCACGTCTTGGTTTAATGGTTGTAGTTTGATCTGTTTCACTTAAGTCTTATGGCACTGGAGAAATGAGCTTTGAGACATCGGCAGAGAGATTCTTCGCTTGCAGTATCTGCGAAAAGTCCACGATGACTCGTTCGCATTCCTTCAAGAAAGCCCTTACCCATGTTTGGATATCTTGCAACTGAGAAGCAGTTAAGGGTTCAATCTGCTCAGAGATAAAAGGGCAACTGATCTGTCCTTGGTAATCGACTTTCCAATATTCCAACGATGGATGTAAAGCGACTAGACTCTGATGACTTTTATGCCAATAGTTGCCGATCGCTAAAGGACCTAAATAGCAAGAACTGTACTTAGTTAAGCGGTTTAGGGCGACTAGGGTAGCTTCCCAAGTCAATGTGTCGATTTTTTCGGCACTGGCTCCCTTGATTTCCCGTCTATGCTTGATAGCATTTTGGAGCGTACCTCTGAGGGTATGCCGAATTAATGCCTGCTGGAGTAGATGCACATTTTGAGGATGGATGCTCACAACATCATGTACACCGCGTTCGATCGCCCAATCTCGAAAAAAATCGCTGACTTCTCGCTGATCTACCAACAAAATAATCGGCAAGTTATGCCACTGTTTGAGGCAACGGCGGCAAACTTCTAACCAATTTAAATCTTCCAATTTACCCAATAAAATCAGATCGGACGACTGTTGGCTAACAGTCTGAACTAACTGTTGATAATTGGAACAGAGATCGGAAACCAAACGATTATCTTTTTTGATTTCTTGAAGAACAGCCTGAGATATAGTTGGCTTTGACTCAGCTATAGCAATGTGGATAAGCGGCTTTTGCAGATACTGCTCGCCCACAAATTCTTCAAAAAAAGAATCTGAGTTATTCATTATTAATGTCTGCATTTTATAGCTTTAGATATTTTTATTAAATTTTTATATAATTTTGATTTTAGATTTAGGCTAATGGAAAAAATAAAAAAATTAGAATAGCTTGGTCACAAAATCCCCCATCCGAAACATAAAGGTTTTCAATTCTGTAATTAACCAAAATGTTCTATTCCGAGACAATCAGAATACATCATGATTAATTTATGAGTCATGAAAGATGCTACAGGTAGAGGTTAAGAATAAAAATAAATTTGTTATCAGTCTATAACCTCTTAACTGAGCAACATCTAAAAGTTAAAAAAAATATGTAATTTTTAACACAACCAGCCAAACCACTTCCTTCAAGAGTCACTGAGTAACCGTTCTAAAATTTCTTGGGTAATCAGGTTACCTTCTTGCACTAACAACTCACTCGTGATGGGATGGTAGATATCGCGTGGAGCCAAGCGGTTTTTTAATCGTGCAAAAATTTGGGCTAATTTTTTATCCGCTTTATTATCTAAATAAAAAACGACTCCATCTTCTAAAACCGAAGTTTGACAGGTCAAACGATAGAGAGCTATATCTCGGCGAACATTCTTCAGGGTTGCTTGCTCTAGATTTTCCATCGGACTGAGACGACTCTCTCCATCAAACACCCTCAGAGCACAAGTGCCACAGATGCCTTGTCCCTGACAAGTTGCGGCTAATTCTACCTTGGCATGTTTAAGCGATCGCCATAATTTATCTTTGGCTGAGACGTTGATCGTAATTCCTAGGGGTTCGAGTTTAATACAAGGCATAGAGCTTAAATGGTGGCGAAATCATCCGATGCGGAAAAAAGCTAAAATAAAGAAATTATGGTGGTCATCTTAACCTTTTTAGTGCGTATTTTCTTCCATGAATTTCGCTTCTTTTGAAAATCTCTTTTGAAAATCTCTTTTAGTTCTCTTTTAGTTCTCTTTTAGTTCCTCTTTAGTTCTTCTATTTCTTTTATTTAAACCAGTTGATTTTTTGTGTTTTCTCCAAAGGATTTAGCGATTATCTTCTCAATTGTGGTTGGCGTGATCGCCATTGGTATTTTAATTTATCCATTTTTGATCAAGTGGCAACGCAATCGCCTTAGAATGAAACCTTTTCCAAGAACTTGGTTAAATATAATTGAGGAGAATCTATCTATTTATCCTAGTTTGACTTCGGCGCAACAAAAGGAACTACAGGGCTATGTACTGGTATTTCTGACGGAAAAGCAATTTATTGGCTGTAGGGGATTCCAGATTACCGAAGAAGTGAAGGTCACGATCGCCGCTTTTGCCTGTTTATTGTTGTTTGGCGATCGCCAAACCTATTTCCCTAATCTACGTTCGATTCTGGTATATCCCGATGCTTACATCGTCAATGAGATGGTCATGAGCGATCGCTATATAGTGGAAGAACGGCTTGTTGCTAGATTAGGAGAATCATGGACAATGGATCAATTAATTCTCTCTTGGGAACAGGTAAAAAGAGATATTCAGAATTGGCAAGATGGACGGAATGTGGTGTTGCATGAGTTTGCCCATCAACTCGATCAAGAGGATGGGCATGCGGAAGGAGTACCAATTTTGTCGAGAGCTTTGGACTACGCTGCATGGTCAAAGATCATGACCGCCGAATATCTGCAACTATGCGATCGGGTAGAAAATGGGAAAAAGACAGTCCTCGATAGCTACGGTGCGACCAATCCAGCGGAGTTTTTTGCGGTGGCAACGGAGACATTCTTTGAGAAGCCTAAACAGTTAAATCAAAAGCATCCCGATCTCTACGACCTTCTCCAACGCTACTACCACCTAGATCCTCAGCAATGGTAGGATTAAATTTAAAATCGCACGATTCAATCAAATTTCACATAACTTATTATGAGGAATCCATTGCAAGAATCTATAAATTTCAATAAACAAAATGCTGAGAAGCAAGCAGAGCGAAAAAACACACTCGATAAAATTTCAAACGACAATGCGAAATTGAAGGGGGCTGTTGAAAATCAAAAAAAGCACGTCGGAGAAATCCTAAGAAGTAAACAATAACAATACAATTTAATTGATTTCTTTATGTCTAGAAGAGATGATTTACATTTTCCCTTGCGCCGTACCCTTGAAAAAGATGGATGGATAATTACCAGCGATCCCTTGATCTTGGTTCTTGGGCAGACACTTTTAAAAGCTGATTTAGGAGCCGAAAAGCTTTTTACAGCCGAAAAAGAAGGACGTAAAATAGCCGTTGAGATCAAAGATTTTGATGCTCCTTCGGTAATTAGTGAACTAGAGAAAACTATGGGTCAACTTCAACTTTACCAATGGGCTTTAGAAGAACAAGAGCCAGAACGTCAATTGTTTTTGGCTATAAGTCAAGCTGTGTATATTTCACAATTTCAAAAGCCAATTTTTCAGATTGCCATCCAGCGAAGTAAAATTAATTTATTAATCTATGCCCCAGATCAGGAGGTAGTTGTCAAATGGATAACTCACTAAAGTATGTAGATATCCTCAAAAAAACAGTACAGGATGCCACAATCGATCAGCCTAGTCTGCAAGCAATCAAGCTCTACCCAGTCTGTGATGCCGAGTCTGGACATTTTCTAGTTCTTGCGACAGGTTGGGATAAACAGCGTTGGATGGATAGTGTCTTATTTCATGCGCGACTTATTGAAAAAGATAACAGCGATCGCCAAGTCATCATCGAAGAAGATAACTTTGAGGAAGGATTAGTGAATACACTCATCGCAGCAGGGATCAAAAAAGAAGACATTGTCACCAGTTGGCAACAAGCGATCACAGTGAATAAATAACCCAATGCCAAACTTTGTAACTCAATCATTACAAGACCTACAGCAACAAGTTCCCATTATTAGCGATAAGGTATTGGTGGATTTGGTGAATGGGATGCAAGTAAATGATGACCTCAGTGGTTATGATGAGGCTAAAATGTGTTTAGAGCCGATTTTAAAAACCTTGACAATAGAGGCTGGAAGGCACGATAGCTTAGATTCTCTACAGCAAAAAAACAAACAACTTGCTAATGATCCTCATGTTTATTAAAAAACTTCCTTTTAATACTCTCATTAGCCCAAATTGCAAGAATATTGTTAATATTATTGGGGCATTATTGGGGCGAATACAGCCTCGATCGCGATCTCTAGCAAATCCTACAGTATTAACATCATTTACTAGATTGGCTCTACCAAATTCTCGCATTAAAGCATTCTTTTTAAGCATCGCCACGATCGCAGCATTTGCGGCGCTCATCGCCATGTATTTAAATCGCGATGAATTGGTTTATATCGGGCTTGCTATCATCTCAACGATTATCCTCCCAATTCTTTTGCCGCCGTTTCTAACTGCGATCGCTAATTCTCCCCTAGGGCAACGCTGGGATATTACTCTGTCAAGCATTTTAGCTGGTGTGGTCTTATTTATGGCTGCCCATGTCACCGAGCTGGATCTCGCATTTGCCCGATGGTTTGACACGATCAAGTGGGAAGCCTTAGGAGCAGTAGGGCAGATTTTAATTGCGATTTTGGCGGTGTGGGTGGCTTGGCGGCAAAATCAGATTTCTGAAAGCTTGACGGGTCAGCAAAATGTCATTACCCAACAGCAAACCATTGATTCCTATTTTCAAGGAATTTCCGACCTCGTACTCGACCCCCAAGGTCAATTGGAAGATTGGCCGCTTGAAAGAGCGATCGCCCAAGCAAGAACTGCCGCCCTATTAGGTGGTTGCGATGCTGACGGACGCGCGAAAATTATTCGCTTCCTATCGAGCGCCAATCTCCTTACCCCCCTGAAACGAGATGGTTTACTTGGTCGTCCCATTCTCGATGGGACTGGGGGCTATGTGGTCGATCTGGCAAATGGAGTGCGGGTCGTTAATTTAGGAATGATGTTAGCGAATCGCGATATTTGCCATACGGATTTGCGAAATGCGGATTTGAGTGGGGCAAACTTGATTAAGACCAATTTCCTGAACTGCGATCTGACGGGGGCAAACTTTGGTGGGGCGGTTTTGGCTAAAGCCAATTTGAGGGGTACGGATCTCAGTCGGGTAAAAATGTTTTATGGCAAGCTCGAAACTGCCTCTCCTCGCGATCGTCAGCATCTGCCTAACTTTGATACGGGTGAATATACAGGAGCAGTTGTCGAAGACGCTGATTTTAGCAAGGCGATCGACCTATCCGAAGAAACTCGCCAGTACCTATGTGCTTGGTGTGGTAAAAAATCTCGCAAAACTATTCCAGGAGGCTGTGAAGATGTACCAAATCGATTGGGGCGCTAGCGTTACGCATTGTCCTAAAGAAAAAAAACAAAGCCAAGCTCCAAGCCCAAATCATCAAACCCAAAATCGGATCTTGGCTCTTGCTTCTTGTCTAACTTTACAGATTGCCACCTTGGTCATGAGTCCTCTGCTGGTTACCGCCGAAAGTATATCGCCAAATGTCTCGCCAAACACTTCGCCATCGGTTCGGGAAGATAGCCCTGAAGAAGTTTTACGTGCGGAGATCTATACCGATGCCCGATCGCCCATTGATGGTAAACAACTCAGTGCTGCTGAATATACCGAACTCATGGAAAAATTGCGATCGCTCGATAATATCCCCCCCGAGGATTTGGTATCGCCGAAAGTCCGAGAAATAATTGGGCTATTGAAGCTACGTAAGTTCCTAAAACAATTCATTCCCTTCGTTCCTTAATATATAGCTGCCGATTGAGATTGAAGAATGCGCGTTGCTTCATCGGCGGGAATAGGACGGCTGAATAGATACCCTTGGACGGCATCACAATTATGCGATCGCAAAAATTCTAACTGCTCCTTTCGCTCTACTCCCTCCGCAATTACCCGCAGATTGAGGTTATGAGCCATCGCAATTATAGCCGATGTGATCGCTGCATCATCCCGATTTTGCGGTGTCTCGCGGATAAAGCTCGCATCGATTTTGACCTTGCTCACGGGCAACAGACGTAAATAACTGAGAGAAGAATAGCCAGTACCAAAATCATCAATCGAGATACTTATCCCTAGGGATTTTAACTTCTTAAGAACAGCAATAGTTGTGCTTTGATCTTGCATTACCAAGCTTTCCGTAATTTCGATCTCTAAATACTGCGGTTCTAAACCAATTTCCGATAGAATCTGCATAACGCGCGTACAAAGATCCGTCACTTGAAATTGCTGAGCGGAGAAATTTACTGCCATCCGAATTGCGGGTAAACCTTGACTTTGCCATAGATAATTTTGCTGACATGCCGTGCATAAAACCCATTCTCCCAAACGGACAATTAGTCCATGCTCCTCGGCAGCAGGAATGAATTGGGTTGGGGGAACCCATCCGAGTTCAGGATGCAGCCAACGAGCTAACGCCTCCATGCAATCAATCTCCCCCGTAACCAAGTTAATTTGCGGTTGATAAAACACCTGAAACTCGGAGCGTTCGAGGGCTTGGCGAATTCCATTCTCGATCGCCACATATTCTTTTACCTTTGCGCCGATCGCATGATTGTAGAGCTGATAATGATTTCTACCGCGTTCTTTCGCGCGAAACATTGCCGTATCAGCATTCTTCATCAAGGTTTCTTCATCCATTCCATCGTTAGGATAGAGACTAATGCCAATACTCGTACCAATGTGCAAGGGCGTTTCTTCAACTAAGAAAGGATTTTCAAAGGACTGTAAAATTAATTGAGCAAATTGTTGAATAGATTCTATACTTTGCAATTCAGCGACAAAGATCATAAATTCATCTCCACCCATCCGTGCGAGAAAAGTGCTTTCAAACATACAATCGCTCAATCTTTTGGCAACTTCGATGAGGAGGCGATCGCCTGCGGCATGACCCATCGTATCGTTGACTAACTTAAAGCGATCTAGATCCAGAAACATCACCGCCAGCAATGGAGGAATGGTCTTGATGTCAGTAATTTGGTTTCGCTCGATATGAGTTTGTAGTTGTACCGATGCATTGACCAAAGCGGCACAAAGGCGATCGCGAAATAGAACGCGGTTAGGCAGATCGGTCAAAGAGTCATGGAAGGCCAGATGCTCGATCTCTGCCTTAGCAATTTTGCTGGCGGTAATATCTTCAACTGTTCCTTCAAAGTAAATAATATTACCGATAACATCCCGAACAGCATGGACATTTTCAGAAGTCCAAATAATCGATCCATCCTTGCGATAGACTTGAGATTCAAATTGTTTGACATCTTCCTGCTCTGTCAAAAGTTCAATTAGCTCCAACCGACTTTGAGGATCGACATAGAGTTGCTCTTCGATATTGGTGAGATTAGCAACCAAATCTTCAGGAGATTCATAGCCATAGATTTTGGCGAGCATTGGGTTGGCGATGAGAAATTTTCCATCGACTGAGGTTTGAAAAATACCTTCAACCGCATTCTCAAAGATGCTGCGATATTTAGCTTCAGCCCGTTTGAGGTCTTCCTGTGCTTGAATTTTTTGGGTGACATCATTGATTAAAATCAATTCACATCTGTGATTTTGATACTCAAGGGTATGTGCTGAAACCTCTACTAAAATCTGGCTACCATCTTTTTTGCGATGCGTCCAAATCTCAGGCACGCTAAAGCCAGTGGATACTTTAGCGATCGCTTCTAAGAGTTTGGGAACATCCTCAATAGGACGAATATCAAGCACCGTCATGGATAAAAACTCTGCCTCACTATAGCCATAGTGGTTGATTGCAGCCTGATTGACTGCCAAAAACTCTAGGGTTTCCAGATTGTAAATCCACATCGGATGGGGATTATTCTCAAAAAGATAGCGTGTCCGATTTTCAAAATCCTGCTTATTCCGCTCTGTCCTTTCCCAATCGGTAATATCTTCAAATCGATTGACAAAATAAGGTTCCTGCGCACCGCTAATATCAAGATCCGTACTTTGGATGACCTGCACAATTTGACCATCTTCGCGAATATAACGTACATTGAGGTAGCAGCGATCAATTTCCCCCGATAGCAATCTCTCCTTCAGCACATAGTAAGCCGATAAATCGTCAGGATAGCAAATCTGTTCGTAGTTAAGTTCGCGAATTTGTGAGTCGCTATATCCTAATAACTCACAAAAGGAAATGCTAACGCCAATAATCTGGTCATCGATGGTAGTCTCAAATACCCCAACCGTACTGCTCTCCATACACTTGGCAATACGCATTAAGTTTCTAAGACGTTCCTGTTTGAGAACCTCTTGATATATGGGATTAAGATGTTGATATCTTTCAGTCAAAATTTGTACCTTGACGGGTCATTCAAAATTGCAACTTTAGAGATTTCCCTGTTGAAAAAAAGCCATGGAAAATCTTAGCTTACCCCATAATTTAATATAATTTTAATATAATATAATCGTTAAAGCCTAGGTAGCTAGGCGCAACTAAGTATAAAAGCTCAAATTATAAAAGCTCAAAAAACTTAGCACAAGTGCTCTATACGTTAAACCCTCATTCTTTTTTCGCTCTTTTTTTACTCTTGCCCTTTTTGCTCTTGCCATTAAATATAAGTATCTAGGCATAGTTAAAACCCAACCCCAAAAGCTGTAGCGCACTCTCTACAAGCGCTACAGCTTTTGTGACAAACAAAAACAGAGAGAGTACCGCCCGCGCAGCGGGCGGTACTCTCTTCTAGGTTTTAAGTTTACTTATGCCTAGCTACTTA
>NZ_LIRE01000133.1 GCF_001402795.1 Pseudanabaena sp. 'Roaring Creek' | reverse complement strand
TATAGATAATTCAAATAAAAACTACAGCTTCGACTTCGCTCAGCTAGCTTACACCGAGGGCTGAGCGAAGTCGAAGCCCGTCTACAAGTTATTTAAAACAACTATAACGGGAAAAGTAAGGTTGGGGTTCGGTCATGGTTTGTAAATTTGCCTTGTTTTTCGGGATATCCCTATTACTGTTGTAGTCCAAATGGACTACAAATGATCAAGAATAAACCGCAGGGTAGCAATTTTTCTACATTCGCTAGTTCATTTGCATCAAGTTCTCGAAAGGATGCCGATTTTTCCAGCGATAGGTATAAAAATCACGAAAATCAACGGAGAGAATGCGCCCATGCCCCAAGTGTTCAGCAAGAATAATCAGGGAAGCATCTGCAAGATCCAATGGCAAAGAGCTATATTGATTCATCAGTTCACCAATTCTTTTGCCATCTTGAACTTGTAAATCAAAAACCTCAAAAGCTCCTATTTCTAGGCTATGTATAAATGTTTGCTGGGCGTTGTTTCCTGTGCGTTTTAGGAGAATATGACAAGCTTCGGTGATAACGCACCATGTGGTAATGAGTGGCTCATCTATGGTGGCTAAAACATTTTGAGCGCGGACATGATAATCATCGCGGCGATTGATCAATGCAATCCAAAAGCCTGAGTCAACGATGACCATATTTTTCGTTTAGGCTGTCGGTGAGATATTGCTTGTAATTCACGGATAAGTCAGGATCTCCTTCAGCACAACCGATCAGCCCTGCTTGTTGGAGAAGTTGCAGTGGTTTGGGGGATTCTTGGCGAAGTTTTTCATAGTAAAGGTCGATCGCTACTTTCATGATTTCCGATGTGCCTTGGTTGGTACGCTGGCGGATATACTGAAATTTATTGGTGCGATCGCTGTCAAGACGGGCGTTAACTCTCATATTTTTATTTGTCATAACGCTGTATGACAGTATAACCCATATTTAATAACCCATATTTAATAACCCATATTTAATAACCCATATTTAGCAAAGCATTTATCCCCGAATCACAGTAATATTTCGTCCTGCGGGACTGATCGCTATCTCAGTCGTTGTCCGATCGCTAAGCATTGTCAACTGCTCACGGCGATCGAATATCACTAACCAGCCCGTATCTAAATTCAAGCCCGATAGATATTTATCCAATTGTTTTAAGCCTTGATTGAGTGGGTCTGGTTTGCGATCTCGCCATACTTTTAGCTCCATTCCCAAAGTCACCTTGCCATAGCGCAAACATAAATCCATCCTTCCCGAACCGATCGCATATTCCCGTTCCAAAGTCCCCTTACCATTGACCACCCGATGCAAAAATGCCATCATCACTAAATGGGGCGCAATCTCTGGATAGGGAGTGCTTTTAAACAATGGTTCTCCATGCTGTCGCCAAAATTCTAGAAATGCCTCTAACAAGCGTTCAGGTTGAAATTCACCCTGTTCACTTAGCCAAATTGGTTGAATGTATCCCATAGAAGCAGATGTCACGTAGGCAAGCACTCTGGGCAGTACCTCTTGATAAATGGGATTAGCGATCGCTAATCCATTCTCATTGCTACATAAGCCCAAATCCAAAACATAGCGAACATCATCCTGTGGTACATCTGGCAATTCTTGACCCGCTAAAATTGGCTGGATAATCGCTTTCACTCGTTCATCTCGCAATCTTTCCGCAAGACTATCTAAGTGAGTATCCTGTCTTTGAATGAGAATTTCTTTAGCTTGGTTGACTAACTCAACTGTAATTGGAATTGCGGGATCTTTGGCGATGTATTCGGTGATTTCTTTCGCGATCGCATTGACGAGCCAAGGCTGTCCCTGTGTTAAATGAAATGCTAAATTTACAGCATCTTCTGTAAATATTTGTCCTGTGGCTGCTGTATGTTGCTGATAGAGATTTCTCACTTCTTTAAGGCTAAAATTACTCAGCGTGAAGGAGCGCACTTTGATGTTAAAGGGGCTTGAGGTATTCAGGCGATCGCTGCCTCCTGATGCATATTTATAATCACGGACATCACGCATTCCCACTAGGGCAACTGATTGGGGAAAGCCCTGCGGACGATTTGGGAAACCCGATCTTAATTGCCTTAATACAGAAACTAATGTTTCATTGCTCAAAGCATCAATTTCATCTAAAAAGACAACTAACGGGCGGGATGATTGTTCGGCCCAGTTGCTTAAGTTTGTACCAATTCTTGCGCCTGCGTCTGCTTCTAACCATTGTTGTGGTTGTAATTCTCTAGGCAAGCGAAACCGTATCGATTGCTTCCATTCGTCTAAAATAGCGAGTTCGGCTGCTCCTACATCGTCAGAAAATACTGCACCAACTTCAAGGGATAGCATCACCGATGTATATCGACCACTAGCGGTTAGCTCCTGCGCTAATGACATCATGGCTGTGGTTTTGCCAGTCTGCCTTGGGGCATGGATGACGAAGTAATTTTCTTGGGCGATCAATTGCTCTAGCTCTGGCAGGCGATCGCTTGCGGGTAGCATATAGTGAATGTCAGCTTTACAAGGACCTGCGGTATTAAACCATTTCTTCATCATGTTAGCTATTTAACAGGACATATACTCTTTCAATATATAGCAACGAGCTAAGCGCCACTTTCTAATCACTGCGTCACAGCAGATTTGTCTGACAATCAAAAACAATAAAAAATTTAACCGTAGGAATGCGCCGCCGTAAAAACCTTAAATGTTCTTCAGCATCTACTCTGCGGCGAAATCTTCCTACGATTACGCTTTGAATATTATTGGGTAGAGGACGAGCGATCGCCCAAGGGTGGAGTATTTCTTGGTAGCTCATGGCATTAGCAATTAAATAGTGAAAGTTGTGTAGTCCAATTAGCCTACAAATTGATCGCATGAATCCAAATGGACTACAAAATTATACACCTTTGTAGTCCATTTGGACACATTTCTTTACAGGCTTAACATCCTCTGACACGATCAAAGGTATGGGTAAAGCAGGTAAAACACTCGGACAAGTTCTTGAAAAATATAGTATTAGCCAAACAAATCTGGCTAATGCTTTGGGCGTTGGTCGTTCAAATATTTACCGTTGGATTAATGAGGTGAGAGATCCTAACTCTGAAACAGTTTTACGGATCGTTGCAGCACTAGAAAAAATTAATCCCAACGCAGCAAAAGAATTTAAGAATCTGTATATGAGCGATTAGGCTCTTGCGGATAAAAAATGTCCCACCAAAGTTATCTAGCTTCGACTACGCTCAGCCAACGTTAGCTGAGCGTAGTCGAAGC
>NZ_LIRE01000132.1 GCF_001402795.1 Pseudanabaena sp. 'Roaring Creek' | reverse complement strand
TATAGTTGTTTTAAATAACTTGTAGACGGGCTTCGACTTCGCTCAGCCCTCGGTGTAAGCTAGCTGAGCGAAGTCGAAGCTGTAGTTTTTATTTGAATTATCTATAATTATTTTTCCCCGCTTATCTTTTAACCATTTCTGTGGGTCGGATGGCAAATAACTTACGGGATAAATTCTGCGACTCGACCAATCGCCAAAGTAATAGAAGCCTAGTAAATTACTAGTACTTTTGCGAGCGTAAATATAGGATTGAGGATCGCCAAAATCGGGCTTGAAATCTACAACGATCATACAATCGAGAATTGATTTTTCAGTACAGCTATTATTGATATCGCTAACATTTCTAACATCTTGAATAGTTCCATCTTCGATGCTAGTAATTTCATAGGGTTGTAATAATGGATTCTCTTCATAGGCTTGAGCCTTGGGATTTGCCAACCATAAATAAGGTATACGCGGATCATGATGGGTTTGCGATCGCTCGGCAGCAAAGTTAAAGGACAACCATCGCCTTAGTACTGGATGATCGGTGGGAATTAATTCTCCATTTCGATATCGCCATTGCTGTCCGATGATTCCCGTGGTTTCTCCAGTCCACGCCCATTGAGTCGTCCAAACTTCAAAGCGATCGCCATCAGGAACAAAAGTTCCTAGCCTATTGTAATCATTAGTTACAAAATGCATCAGTAATTGAAATGGCGCGATGGATGGATCTTGGAAAATATAGATATTCCAATAGGCGACTCCTAAAGTATTGCTACCAAGCAATCTAGCAATAATTAATTCCTGTTTCCCATCTCCATCCAAGTCAATTTCAAACGCATCAAAAAAATCACCTCGACAATATGCTCGATTACATATGCCTGAATTCCATCTACCAATTTCTTTGCTATTCTCCTCAAGAATTAATATTTCATTTTCTCGATCTCGACTATCAGTGCATCTTCGCAGTTTCAGTTTTTGGCTAGGAGATACTGCTTTTGCTTCAGAGCATTTTTCTACAGCATCTGTCTGCGCTGATGGGGAAATAGCTGCTGATGGGGTTGCTACAATTTGCTGATTTGGGACATTCGTAGTTCTGATATTTGAAGTTTTGATACTGTCAGTTAGTTGAGAATGAGATGCCGAAATGCATCCACTTAAAGCGATCGCGAAACTCGACAAACCCAGCAAAACCAATGCAAACTTTATCTTTCTACGCTTCACAATCCAAATCCACCTTAACCCGAAATACTCAATAAATTTAAGGCAAAGATGACAGCGCTCTATGCTACATTTCTCTACCAATTCAAGAGTTTGTGATGCTAAAAGGACGGGCGGCGCTTTGCGCCACCCATACTTACCTATTTAGAAAACCTGCTCAATTTCGCTGATTTCAGGAATTTCTTCCTTTAACTTCCGCTCAATACCCATTCTGAGAGTCATTGCCGAACTAGGGCAAGAGCCACAAGCACCTTGTAAACGCAATCTCACGATAGGACCTTCAATGTCTACTAGTTCCACATTGCCACCATCGGACATTAGATAAGGACGCAACTCATCTAAAACATTTTCCACATTCTCTCTCGTTAGAGTCTGACTCATATTTTTTCCTATTTTTTTAATATTGATTTCAAGATTAATAAGCACATCAGCATATTTAAAGCATAAAAACAGGCTCTGTGCAGCCCGCGCAACGGGCGGCACGGGGCTTTAGGCTTTTAGTCTATTTATACTCAGCTACTTAATTATGCTAGCAGAATTATTGAGGGCTAGAGCTTAGCGATCGCCCTCAATGAATGGAATTTTGGATTAAGTATCCACAACGATGCTCGCCGTTAACCATCCAGTGAGTTCGTTCCACAGGACAACCCAGAACGGTCGCAAACATTTCCAGCTCATGCCCACATACGTTCGGGAATGACTCGGCAACATGGGCGATCGCACAGTTATACTCCGTAAAAATAAAGTTCTGATTTTCCAGATCATTTCCCTCAATAGGAAACCATTCCGTCACATAACCTTCAGATCGTCGAATTTCCGCTAATTTCTCCAACCTTTGCCTGAGGGAACCACCTCCGAGTTGCGATTGATAATGCTGAGCTTTACGTTGCCACTGTTTGTGTAACACCTCCGATACCTGCTCCTTGCCAAGGGTATCGATGAGTGTATCTAAGAAATTTACGGCAAATTGGTTATAGCTATCGGGAAAGCGATCGCGCCCTGCGGCAGTCAAGGCATAAATAAACTGAGGACGACCCATACCTAACTGCTCGGCGGTGTGATAGATCGCCCCCTCAGCTTCCAAATCTTTTAAATGCTTGCGAATAGCCTGCGGACTAATATCTAGCTTCTCAGCAAGCTCTTGGGCGGTTGCCTCACCACGCTTTAGCAAATGCTGCAAAATATCATGCTTAGTATCATGCTTGGGATCATGTTTAGCATCACCTTTACTGTCTGTTTTTAAGTCTAGCCCAACCATTTCAACAAGACCAAGGGGAGTTTGCATAAAATAAGCTCCTAATCATATTGTCGATTTGCCATGCTTTGCAATTCAGATCGCAATCGCAATATTTATAAAAAAATTGACTTTGACAACCTATGTGTTGTTAATGTAACCTACAATTAGTAAAGAAACAAGTAAGTTGTTTTAGTAGCATTATAGCTAAATAAATAGCTACATAATAGCTAATAACTTTTTGCAATGTCGATTTGAGACATTGCAAGCCCTTTTCGAGCCTTAAATCGAGTCTTAATTCGAGCCTTAAATTTATCAGGAGCCTCCACTGACATGACTGCAACGGTTCAAGCACTTGTCAACCAACCATACAAATACGGATTTGTTACGTCCATTGAGTCGGACACGATTCCTCGCGGGCTTAGTGAAGATGTCGTCCGCATGATTTCGGCTAAGAAAAATGAGCCAGAATATATGCTGGAATTTCGCCTCAAAGCGTATCGCCAATGGTTAAAGATGCAAGAACCGACTTGGGCGCATGTAGACTATCCCGCGATCGATTATCAAGATATCGTGTACTATTCCGCCCCCAAGCAGTCCAAGAAAAAGGCAAGCCTCGATGAAGTCGATCCCGAATTGCTCGATACCTTTGAGAAATTAGGGATTTCCCTATCTGAGCAAAAACGTCTCGCCAATGTTGCCGTTGATGCAATCTTTGACAGTGTTTCCGTCGCGACTACCTTTAAGAAAGATTTAGCCAAGGTCGGCGTAATTTTTTGCTCGATCTCCGAAGCGATGCATGAATACCCCGAACTCATCAAAAAATACCTAGGAAGCGTTGTCCCGATCGCTGACAACTATTTCTCCGCCCTAAATGCCGCCGTATTTAGTGACGGTTCCTTTGTCTATATTCCCAAAGGCGTGAAATGCCCTATGGACTTATCTACCTATTTCCGCATTAACAATGGCGATTCGGGACAGTTTGAGCGTACCTTGATTGTTGCCGAAGAAGGTAGCTATGTGAGCTATCTCGAAGGTTGCACTGCACCGATGTTTGATACGAATCAATTGCACGCCGCCGTTGTGGAAATAGTTGCCCTCGATGATGCTGAAGTCAAATATTCCACCGTGCAGAACTGGTACGCTGGCGATAAAAATGGCAAAGGCGGTATTTATAACTTCGTAACCAAGCGCGGCTTATGCCAAGGCAAGAACTCTAAAATTTCTTGGACGCAAGTGGAAACTGGTTCGGCAATTACTTGGAAATATCCCAGTTGTGTATTAGTCGGTGAAAATTCCGTCGGCGAATTTTTCTCGGTAGCGCTGACCAATAACAAGCAACAAGCCGATACAGGCTCAAAAATGGTACATATCGGCAAAAACACCCGCAGTAAAATCGTTTCTAAAGGTATTTCCGCAGGTGGCTCCCAAAATAGCTATCGTGGCTTAGTCAAGATTTCACCAAAAGCAGAAGGCGCGAGAAATTATTCTCAATGTGATTCAATGCTGATCGGTGACTGCTCACTGGCAAATACTTTCCCCTATATCCAAGTCCAAAACAATACCGCCAGAGTCGAGCATGAAGCCTCCACTTCTAAGATTGGCGAAGAACAACTCTTCTATTTCCAACAACGCGGTATTGCCGTGGAAGATGCCGTCTCGATGATTATTAGCGGCTTCTGTAAGGAAGTGTTTAATGCTTTACCGATGGAGTTTGCAGTTGAGGCAGATAAGCTTTTGGCTCTGAAGTTAGAGAATAGTGTTGGCTAAAATAAAGTAGACACTTCGTGTCTACTTTATTTTTGGGAGAATTATGGAAGAACTCATAGAACTGCGATCGCTAATTCAGAGAGGAGATACCCAATCTGCTCTAATGCTGATTGATGAGTTAGAAGAGATGAGCAAAGACGACAAGATTAATAAAATCGAAAGTTATGCTGTGATTCTCTTGCTACATCTAATCAAGCAGTCTGCCGAAAAGCGTTCTACAAGTTCTTGGGATGTGTCAATCCGTAATGCTATTTTCTTAATTCAACGTACTAACAAACGGCGTAAGGCTAGTGGCAATTATTTAAGCGATCGCGAACTTCAAGAAATTCTCGAAGAGGCATACGATCGCGCTTTAGACAATGCCAGACTAGAGGCTTTTGGTGGTGCTTATGATGTGATCGCCCTTGGTAAAATGGTGAGTCAATCAGAAATCTTGAAGCGTGCCATACAATTATTAACAACGGTTTGAAACTAAGGAGGTGTGGAAATGCTAGCAAATCCGAAAACAAATCCTACGACAGACTGGAAGATGATGGCAATTAACTCTCATTTCCAAACTGCTGAGGCTGCTCAAACTTTGCTCCAGCAAGGACAAACAGAAGAAGCAAAAGCCGCACTGAATGCACTAGTTGAGGCAATGTCAAGATCAGAAAGTCAAGCTCTTAAAAGTCAATTAATTCGCTTAATGATGCATATTATTAAGTGGAAAACCCAGCCAAATAAGCGTAGTCGTAGTTGGATTGTTTCGATTCTTGATGCGCGTGATGCGATCGAGGAAAGCCAAGAAGAGATGCCTAGCCTCAATCGTGAGTTTATCGAATCACTTTGGGATCAGGCTTTTATCAAAGCAAAGCGCAAAGCCGAAGCTGAGATGAATTGTAAATCTGATATTCTAGGTTTAACTTGGGCAGAGGTCTTTGAAGATGAATATGTAGGTAGTTAATATGGCTGTTAAATTTATTCTTAGTGACTATGTAGAGCAAGCTCTCAGACAAGCAACCTACGACAAGCTGGAGGATAACTCTTTTGTTGGACGTATTCCAAACTGTCATGGTGTAATTGCTTTTGGCGAAACTTTACGGGAATGCGAATACGAAGTGCAATCTGTATTTGAAGACTGGTTGTTTTTAGGTTTAAAGCTAGGTCATCATTTACCGATCATTAGTGGAATCGATCTAAATCAGGAGCTAAAAAGTGAGCCGATTAGCACCATGTAAGCGTAAAGAATTTATCAGAAAGCTACAAAAACTTGAATTTGAAGGTGTATTTTCTGGCACAAGACATCAATTTATGATTTATAAACAATGTCGGCTCACAATCCCATCAAATTTAGAATATTCCGTTCCACAGCTAAAAATGATGATAAAAGAAATTGAAAATATTTTAGGTAGAGAAATCACGATTGATGAGTGGAATGCATTGAATTAGTAAACCATTATCTTTAAGCATTTGGAGGATACGTTAGTGTAACGTATCCTCCAAATGCTTAAGTCTTTCTAGCTATTAGATTAGATCTGGTTTGCACATCCATGCCAAAGCATTGAGCAACCAATTCACAGGAGGAACTACATATTCTTCTAAATCTATGGTTAAATTTTGTTCCTTCAATTGTAAAAATAGCCAACGATTGCCACTAGTCACACAACCATAAATGATATCGATCGCATTCTTGCGACTCAAGTTAAACCTTTGTGCAGCGACCATTTCCGCAATACATTGACCTAAACCAGATTTCAAGTCATCCTTTTTCGCTTCCACGATCGCAACTACAGGGGCTTCCACAAAAAGCTGCTCGGTTGAACGGCTAACCAAGAAATCACAAACCCCATTTAAACCAATACTTTCATCCACATTAAACTCTTCCCCTGAAAAAAAGCTAATTTGCCGATCGAGCTGTTTTCTTACTTCAAATAGAATGGGCGAAATAATTAATTCTGATCGCGCTTTTTCTGATCCCATAGCGATCGCTAGCGGAATACTTTCTTGTAAAAATTCAGTCAGGCTGGCGCTAGGAGTAATTACATCTAAATCAGGTAAAAATCTTACCCCTTCGATAAAATTGAGATTTAGTTCTTCCTTCGCTTTGCGTAACGTAAAAGCATTGTAAGACATGGTTTCTCACTCTTATTCTGCCAATATTTATCTACTACATAAGTATACCGCTTTTGATTTTGCCGTAGACAAAATCAAAAGCGCAAACCCTTACTCTGATTGTTTTTTGTTTTACAAATGAGTACACAGTCATGCAAAACGCTATACAATATTAAATAACTGTTAAGAGAAACATAGATGATTGTCGAAAATAGTGAAGTAATTTTATCGGTCAAGGATTTGACTGCGGAAGTGGATGGAGTCCAGATTCTTAAAGGGCTAAATCTCGAGATTAAGGCTGGTGAAGTCCATGCGATTATGGGCCCCAACGGATCGGGCAAAAGCACCTTCTCTAAAGTATTAGCGGGACATCCTGCCTATACCGTCACTGGCGGCGAGATTTGGTATAAGGGTAAGAATCTTTTAGATTTAGAACCTGAAATTAGATCTAGAGAAGGGATATTTTTAGCCTTTCAATATCCACTGGAAATTCCAGGGGTAACTAATTCAGATTTCTTGCGCTTGTCCTATAACAATTTGAGAAAGCATAAGGGGTTAGAAGAACTTGATATTATTGATTTCGATGACTTCATTCAAGAAAAGTTGGAAATTGTGGAAATGAATCCATCATTCTTGAGCCGTAGTGTAAATGAAGGATTTTCGGGCGGAGAGAAGAAGCGTAATGAAATTTTGCAAATGGCAATTCTCGATCCTACTTTAGCAATTCTTGATGAGACGGATTCAGGTCTAGATATTGATGCTTTGCGGATTGTGGCAGGTGGTGTGAATAAACTCTCAACGCCACATAATTCTTCCCTCGTGATTACTCACTATCAACGCTTGCTCAATTACATTATTCCCGACTTCATTCATGTGATGGAAAATGGCAAGATCATACTCACGGGTGGTAAGGATTTGGCGCTAGAACTAGAAGAGAAGGGCTATGACTGGCTCAAGGAAGAAGAGGCGGTGTTGGCATAATGGCTATTCAAGTTTCTGAACAATTGGAAGATCAAGCGGAATTTAAGGGTGCGTTAAGTACGCGCAGTAAACTGGCTGTAAATAGCGAACAATTTGTTGCTCAAGTTGTAGGTTTGCGCTCTGATAATGCAAGTCCTGATCGGGATACTAACGATTTTGTTAGCAATCTGCGTCAGTTGGCTAGCGATCGCCTAGCAACCCTATCTTTCCCCACCACTAAAGACGAAGAATGGAAATATACCGATGTTTCCGCTTTGGGGACTTTGACTTTTGCCAATCAACCAGCGATCGCTTCCCGCACGGCTAACCTTGAAGCGCTGATTGCGAATAATATTGCGCCAGAATCTTTAGGCAACTGTCTAGTATTTGTGAATGGAAAATATCGCAAGGACTTGTCCGATACTAGCGCTGCAACTGAAGGCTTAGTTATTGGGACATTAGCCAACCTTGGCGATCGCCTGTTGCCAAAATTGCGATCGCACCTCGCCCAGCATCCCGATGCGAATGATTATTTTGCGAGTCTCAATACGGCTTGCATGGAAGATGTGGCGATTATTCTCGCGCCTAAAAACTTGGTGGTCGAGAATCCTGTGCAATTGCTCTTTATCTCTGCTCCCCAAGCAGGTGAGGCAACTTTAATCACCCAGCCTCGTTGTTTGGTGATTGCCGAAACCCATAGCCAATTGACCTTTGTACAAACCTTTGTCGGCGAAAATAATCACATTTATTTCACCAATGCGGTGACGGAAGTTTGGCTAGCGGAAGGGGCTCAGGTCAATCACACTAAGGTGCAACAGCAGGGTAACGAAGCGTTTCATATTAATACCACAGCGATCGCCCAAGCAAGAAATAGTGTCTACAAGAATCAAGCGATTAGCTTTGGGGCAAAGATTTCTCGTCAAAATTTGATTGTGCATCAAATGGCGGAACAAACGGAAACTTCGCTCACAGGTTTAGCTTTTATTGACAATGACCAATTAGCCGATACCCATTCTTGCATTGCCCACAACTATCCCCACGGCTCTAGCAAGCAATTGCATAAATGCATTGCCGATGGTCGCTCCCATGCGATTTTTAATGGCAAAATCCAAGTCGCGAAGTTAGCCCAACAAACTGATTCGGCACAGCTAAGCCGCAATTTGTTGCTATCGGGCAAGGCGCGAGTGGATACCAAACCTCAATTAGAAATTTTTGCGGATAATGTCAAATGCGCTCACGGGGCAACGGTTAGCCAATTGGATGCCGAAGAAATCTTCTATCTCCAAAGTCGGGCGATCGATGCCGAGAGTGCGGCGAATTTACTTACCTATGCCTTTGCGACGGAAGCTATTGCTCAAATTCCGATCTTATCAGTACAGCGATCGCTAAGTAGCTTTGTACTTGCAAAGACAAAGGATAGTTAAGTATAGCGATAGCCAATTATGTTAGGACAAACCCAAAATAGAGTTGCGGCTCTTTGCGCCGCAACTCTATTTTGGGTTTTATGTCTTAACTACAAATGGCTATATAGCAGTCCTAAATCATTTGTAGATTTTTGGGTTTGTGGAAGCACCCCCCAAAAGGGGGGTGTTTCCACAAATCATTTAGGATTACTATAACTTTGCCTCGATCGCTACCTGTAGCGAAATTAGCTGGGCAGCATTGCTATCGCCTTGCAGTAACCAAGAAGAGAAGGTTTGCTGAGCATAGTTGAAGCGATAGCAGCCATACAGTACAGTTGTTGATTTTTATATTTACAGCAATTATCGATCAAACAAACCAAGAAAATTTTTGAAAGTGTTGCAAAGCAACACTTTCAAAAATTTTCTTGGTTTGGGTTTGAATGTAAACCGCTATAATTGTCTCTATGGCAATGATTGATTGAGTTAGTACAAATCAAATCAAAAAAGAGGAGTGGTCGTGGGAAGCGCTGCTACTCCTCTTTTTGAGTTTATGGCTAGAGCAAAACTTACATTGCTATGCTAAATAATATTAGTTAAGAATCATCATCTAAAAACAAAAATGATAGCCTGTAAAGTCCATTAGACAGTTAGTATGGGTCTTTCAGTATTAGCTTTATCAAACTAACGTATCTAATAATTCTTTGTTTTATTTCATTACTTTCACCTGTTCACACAAGAACCAGAAAAATAACTAGTAAATTTTTTAGAAAGTTATACATTCCCAGATTACCTCGTAATTCCCCATAATTCTTTTTTGCAAAGGTTTGTTTTATCATATCTATAAAAAATGCTAGGATGCTGACCATTAAGAATGTATCGGGATGAGAAAATTAATGCGTTGGTCAATTGTGCTTATGCTCAGTGCTACATTAGCAGGAGCTAGCGCCCCACTAATCTCAGCAACTTCTGAGGATAATCTCAGTCTGAATTCCAGCCTTGCTAGTAACGCCAATTCCTTCGACCCTCTGATCTACTCTCCGATCGATCTCAGGATTGCTAAACTCGAAACTCAAGCCAAAACGCCAAGCTCCAGTAATGATGCTGAGTCCATGCGAGCCCGTTTGGTACTTGCTGATATCTATCTCAATAATCGCAAAGCGCGTGAAGCGATCGCCACTCTCGATCGACTGGAAGAAAATTATCCCCTCCTCGCCGATTACATTCTGCTGAAACGCGCACAGGCCCAAACCCAACTCCGCGATCTGCAAGCAGCCAAAACTACTTGGGAAAGCCTCTTAGCCAAGTTCCCCGATAGTCCTGCTACGGCTGAAGCTCTATTTGCACTGGGGCAAAACCAACAGCTTTTACAAAAATTTCCCGCCCATGCGCGATCGCAAGAAGTTGCGCTGCGTCTATTAGCGCAGGATCCCAATCGAGTCGATCTCATGGCGCACTTAGCCACCTACTTTAGCGATTACAAAGAAATCGTACCCATCCTCAATCGTCTGGTCGCAAGTTCTCCTGCGCTTACCACCGATCAGTGGTGGGCAGTTGCTGATGCTTACTATTCCAATTTTGAATTTGGCAGAGCCGCTAATGCCTATAGTCGGGCTACACCTAACCCCATCACAGCCTATAACTACGCCCGTAGCCTCCATCGGGGCAAACAATTTGATGCGGCGATCGCTGCCTATAATCATGTCGTGCAGCAGTTTCCACAAAGCCCCCAAGCACCCCGTGCCCTAATTCGGATTACGCAGATAGATTCGCCAGAAGGAGCCCTTGCCGCCACCGATCGCATTGTTGCCAGCTATCCCGATACCGCAGGCGAAGCGTTAGCTCTCAAAGCCAACATTTTGCAGGATAAATTTGATAGCCCTAAAGCGGCTAGTAGCGCAAGGAATCTATTGTTAGAAAAATATGGTAATAGTGAGGCAGCCGCAGATCTACGTTGGCGGATTGCTAAAGGTCAAGCTCAGGGAGGACAAACCCCTAAGGCGATCGCCTCAGTTGAAGCATTAATTGCCAATGCTCCTGATAGTAAATCCGCCGCCGAAGCAAGTTTTTGGGCAGGGAAATGGTCAAGCCAAACTGGGGATAAGGCGAAAGCCAAAAGGTTTTTTGAGTTTACAATTCGACAACACCCTGATTCCTATTACGCATGGCGTGCCGCGAGTTCCCTAGGTTGGCAAGTAGGAACTTTTACTACGGCTCGTTACACTACGCCAAAGATCGCCTTGCCCAGTGCCCGCCAGAGTTTGCCCGTGGGCTCGGCAAAGCTGCAAGAACTGTATATTCTCGGTTTGGATCGCGATGCTAGATCTCAATGGCGATCGGAAATTGCTGGTAAGCGGAACCTCGAACCCAAGGAAATCTTTAACGATGGTGTATTGCGCGTAGCAAATCAAGACAATCTCATCGGCATTAAAACCCTTGAAAGTTTAGATTGGATTGATGTATCTCAGTCACAAAAGGCAGACATTGCCCAGCTTAAGCAGCATCCTGCCTATATGAAATCCCTTTACCCCTTCCATTATTGGGATTTGATTTCTAATTGGGCAAACGATCGCAAGCTTTCTCCAGCTCTTGTCATCGGGTTAGTGCGTCAAGAGTCACGCTTTGAAGCGCAAATTCGTTCTCGCTCAGGGGCGATCGGACTAATGCAAATTATGCCCGACACTGGCTCATGGATCGCCAGCAAAAAGGGGATCAACAACTACAACCTCGATAATCCCGAAGATAATATCAGTTTTGGAACTTGGTACTTAGACTATACCCATAGTCGTTATGGCGATAATTCGATGCTTGCTGTAGCCAGTTATAATGCAGGACCTGGAGCAGTAGGACGATGGGTAGAGTCCAGGGGAATTGGCGATCCCGATGATTTTGTAAACAGCATTCCCTACGACGAAACCAGAGATTATGTATCTAAGGTTTTAGGTAACTATTGGAATTACCTGCGTTTATACTCGCCATCGGTGCAACAGCAGATATCCGCCTTGCAGCAGGCAAATAATCTTAATGCTTCTAGCAAATTCTAAATCAATTCTTCGGGGTTATAGCAAGTTAAGAAATGGCTACGCCATTTCTTAACTTGCTATTATTTAGCCTTAATTAAGTAGCTACAGTCACTTGACTTAGGAC
>NZ_LIRE01000131.1 GCF_001402795.1 Pseudanabaena sp. 'Roaring Creek' | reverse complement strand
CCAATCACTTCTTTGCATCTTTGTGGGGATATGTGAAATTGGAGGTTCTTAAACTCAATTCTAAGCTCAATCATTTTGCTCTCAAATCCAAATTGTATATTAAGGCTTTGCAGCAATCTTACTTGGAATGGCAATCCCTGAAACCTTTTTAGACTTCTGCGTAAGGTGAGGTCATAATATTTTTTAGATTAACCAATGTTAAATATCGTTCAAATCCTACCGATCTAAAATTGCATCATAATCGCTATGTATGCCAATCCAAAACCAGACAATCTCTTCAGGTTTTTCGACTCCAAGCGCTCGATAATTATCGGTGATCCTTACAGACCATAATTGTTTACGCTTGCCAACTTTCTTATTTTGTGTCTTCCATTACACCGTCAAGAAAGGCAACTGCACCTTTGCCCCAAGGGTTTTGCTCCGTAAAATGCTCGCCAACTTTAATGGTAGCTTTTTTCCCTCCATTCCAAAGACGTTTCAAATTTAAAAAGTTTTGCCAACGAAAAGATTGAGTTTGTTTTAATTCTTGAGATTTAACATTAATAGTTTGAAGGGCAGTTTCATCATCTTCAGTATCTGGGAACTCTTGCTGCAAATCATTGATAAACTCCTTAAAATCAGTCAACAATAATTCAAAGTTTTGTTCGTGAAGACTATTGTATTGACTAAATTCTTGTTTGCTTCCTTCAGCAGCAAAACCAACCCCAATTGTTGAATATTGCTGATTAATGTTAATTTGTGGCTTTTCTGACATGATAGTAGTAACTCCTGAATAGTTATTATTGATTATAGTTTGAGTGTTATTAATTCCCAAAACTGCATTAGTAATCATTGAAATAGCAGCATTAATTTCTTGCTGAAAAGCTTTATTTCCTAAAGACCGAAGGTAATTAAGATATTCTTTTGACTGGACTCCTTTAAAATTACTGTTATGCATTAGTAACATATTAATGACATCTACAGGCAGAATTGGCAATCTTATTTTTGTTGCAGGATCTTGAAGTGACATGGGCTGCAATCTAAAGATCATTGCAATTCGCTGAGCTTTGTATAGTTCCGTGAACAATTCATCTTGATACGTTAATACCTTTTGAGAGGAATTAGCAATGATATATCTAGCTGTAGCCTCAACTGTTATAGCTTCTATCTTTTGGTAAAATGAGCCACTTGATTGGATAATTTCTGTAGTCAATCCATTTGTAGATGCATAATCCTCATGCATGAGTTGAATTGCCTGAATTGCTCTTGCTGTCTGAATAAAGTATGGATTACGTGTTTTTAATGTTTTGTTCAAGGATTCTTCAACAGACTCAGGAGTTAGATACAACATCGCTTCTCTTCGACTGAAATTTGCAGCAGCAACGGGATCAAGTTTTTTCTCTGATTTTGCTCTATTAAGATATGTTTTGGCTTTTTGATATGATCTTCCTTTAGTATGAAGAATAGCATTAGTGATATAGCTAAATTCGGATGATTTAATGATTAATATATGTTCTGATTTAATGAATTTTTGAATAAGATGATCGACATCTTGCAGTGTTGCAACTGCTGCTAACCACTTCTCTATCCAACTACCTGCACATACGTTTTGACCAATCCACTCTCCTATTAAAGCCAATACAAGATAAAGCAATGATGCAATTTGAGTAACACCAGCTTTAAAGGCAACATCTGCACAATAATTGATTTGACCGTAATCTAATACACAAGGAAATAGCTCAGGATCGTTGATAATACTTTTTGGTATTACTAGATTAACTACCGCTTTTCCGAGATTATTCAAAGGCTCTTGAACGCTACTATATTGACACCGCCCACAAATTGGAACTGTCCAATCTTTCTCCCACAAATTGAGAGTTAGTTGAATAAGTTCCAATAGGAATTTTTCTAGTTCGGTATGAGACTCTTTTCTATTGTATATATTTGTAAGTGTATGACTTAGAAATGTAATATCATCTTTTGGAAAGACATGATGATTTTCAAATTCTCCATCTACATAAGCACCGCACCAAACACAGTAATCATGTCCAACAATATCCCATGCAGTTAATTTTGAATGTTTGTGAGGTAATGAACCATCTAAAGCAATCGTAAAGTTCTTTGTAAATAAACTTGACATCTGAGTACATCACATTTTCGTAGTGGATACAACTAAATTTTTATTAGATTGAAGCTTATAAATTGCTGGCAGCAACTTGAAATTAAAACTAACTTTTAGATAGACTCGCTTGATAATAATTTAAATAATTTGACAGATTATTACCATGTCAAGTTCCTGTTTGACGAAACAAATTGTTATCTTACTTTATTGTAAAAATACGCCGAAAATAGTTTATTGCCCGTACTATTTATGTAACTCATAAACATCTCATTTTATTTGGCGAAGCTACAGCAAACCTATTCTAATCATTATGTTATAGCTTATTTCACTGCTTTAGTGTCGTATGTCGATCGCCTAAAAGCTATAATCAACCGCAAGTCTATAAATTTTTGTAAATATGTCGTCTCCAACCCCTGACGTACCAGCGAGCGAGTCTCGCGAAGCCCGTACCCGCCAAATGCTTGGAATGAAAGGTGCGGACATTAAAGAAGCTTCGATCTGGAAGATTCGCTTGCAATTGATGAAACCGATCACATGGATACCCCTGATGTGGGGCGTACTCTGCGGTGCTGCCTCCTCTGGTGATTTTACATGGTCAATTGAAAACGTATTGCGATCGCTACTTTGTATGCTCATGTCAGGTCCCCTCCTGACAGGCTATACCCAGACGATTAATGATTACTACGATCGCGAAATTGACGCAATTAACGAACCATATCGTCCGATTCCATCGGGAGCAATTCCCCTCAATCAAGTCATCGCTCAGATCTGGATTTTGTTGCTCGGTGGTATTGGCGTTGCCGCGATCCTCGATATCACCGCAGGTCATGCCGACTTTATCATGACCAAATTAGCTCTGGGTGGCTCATTCGTTGCCTATATCTATTCTGCGCCACCTTTGAAGCTCAAGCAGAATGGTTGGCTCGGTAACTATGCCCTAGGAGCCAGCTATATCGCCCTACCTTGGTGGGCAGGACATGCCCTCTACGGACATCTCAACTGGACAGTAGTAGTCGTAACCTTGATTTACAGCTTCGCAGGTTTAGGGATTGCCGTAGTTAACGACTTTAAGAGCGTGGAAGGCGATCGCGAATTAGGCTTAAAATCTTTGCCCGTGATGTTTGGAGTCCAGAAGGCAGCTTTACTATCGGCAACAGCGATCGATGTCTTCCAAATAGGCATTGCTGTATATCTAGTCACCGTCGGACAGCAACTATTAGCAAGTTTGATTGTTCTATTAGTGATCCCTCAGATTACATTTCAGGATATGTACTTCCTCCGCGATCCGCTTAAAAATGATGTGAAATATCAAGCTAGCGCCCAACCATTTCTGGTAATTGGGATGTTAGTCGCAGGAATTGCCATGGGACATGCAGGGATCTGATTATTCTGAATATTTAAGTATGGCAAAGCAAGTTTTGCTTAGGAAATGAAACCCCAAAGATGAGTGAGGGTACTGCGCACTGTTACCCATCTTTGGGGTTTTGATTTGTAATAACCAACTCAAACCCCGCAAGTAGCACTTTGTGCCTCAATTATACTTAATGGGAAATAGCTCCTAAAGGGTGATTTAGTGATGATGAATGTTGATTATTATCTATAGGCAAAGAAAGCCGATACATCAGATATCATTTGCCAATATTCATGATTAAACATCAAGACCGAAGACCGCGATCGCCAATCGCTATACCAAATAAATCATTGAGGGATAAATCATTGAGTAAGTCATTAGGCGCTGTAATTGGTGTTTTGCTGGTTTCTTGCTCTGCTGCACCCCAAGGTAATGGAGTGCGCGCAGTTCCCGTGCCAATTTCTGCGGTGGAGACAGGAACCGTCACCGACAGCTCAGATTACGTTGCCAATCTACAATCTCGCCAATCTGTCACCCTTCAACCAAGAGTGGACGGCTATGTCCAAGAGATTTACGTTAAAGCAGGCGATCGGGTTGAAGCAGGAACGCCTATTTTACGGATCGATCCTGCGACTCAACAGGCTGCAGTACAGCAGTCGGTAGCAACCTTAGCAACTTCCCAGTCCGACTTTGAAAATGCTAAAGCTACTCTTGCTCAACTAACTGCTAGTAAAGAGTCCACCTTATCTAGTCTTGATTTCAATCAAAAAGAGTATAAGCGCTATTCCGATTTGGTGACACAAGGAGCGTTCGCAAGGCAAAAGCTTGATGAAGTTTCTAATAACTTAAGAAATGCTAGAGCGGAACTAGGGAAAATCGATGCCCAGATCGAAGCTCAAAAAGCTAGTATCAACAGTGCCGCAACAAGGATCGAAGCATCTCGCGCTGGTGCAGTTCAACAAGAAGTGCAATTAGATTACTATACGGTAACAGCTCCTTTTGCGGGTATCGTGGGCGATATTCCCGTTAAGGTCGGCGATAATGTAAATAGTACGACCCAACTAACGACAGTCACACAAAACCAAGTATTAGAAGTACAGATTGCCGTACCCATTGAGAATGCACCACGATTGAGAATGGGAATGCCCGTGGAGTTGTTAGACGCTCAGGATAAATCCCTTGTTAAAGGAAATGTGGCTTTTATTTCGCCAAATATCAATTCTCAAAATCAATCAGTTTTGGTAAAAGCGAACTTTAATAATGGGAACAACCAGCTAAAGGCAAATCAGTTTGTTAGAGCGAGATTGATTTGGGCTTCTCGTTCTGGCGTTGTCGTTCCTACCTCCGCAATTTCTCGCCTTGGCGGTCAAGATTTTATCTTTGTTGCCGAAGAAAGTTCGGCAAATGGGCAAACCCAACTAGTTGCTAACCAAAAAGCCATTAAGCTCGGCAAAATTACTGGTAACAAACAAGAGGTATTAGAAGGGCTAACTGCTAAAGATAGGATCGTCGTTGCTGGAATTCTCCAACTCCGTAACGGTGCGCCGATCGCCCCCCTTGCAGAACAGCCTAAAAAATAGCTATAGCTGTCGCCAAATGTACTAAGACATAAACCCCAAGAATTGACTGGAGGCGCGAAGCGCCTCCAGTCAATTCTTGGGGTTTGATTTGTCCTAAGTCAAGTGACTGTAGCTA
>NZ_LIRE01000130.1 GCF_001402795.1 Pseudanabaena sp. 'Roaring Creek' | reverse complement strand
GTGAATTAAAAACTAAACCTAGTAAGGGTTTTCAAGTTACAGCAATTTTCGATCAAAATAAACACAAGAAACTTTTTGAAAGTGTTACGAAGCAACACTTTCAAAAAGTTTCTTGATTTGGGTTTGGGAGCAAAGCGCTGTAAGAAGAAATGGCTACGCCATTTCTTCTTACAGCGCTTTGCTCTCCTAGAGAGAGTTAAGGAACTGGATAAGAGCGGTACGATCGCCCCTATCCATATTTAAAAATGCTTGCTTTGACTTTTCTGCTTCGCCGCCATGCCACAGAATTGCTTCTTCTAAAGTACGGGCTCGACCATCATGGAGAAATCCTGAATAGGGCAAAACAGTTTGGGTAAGCCCGATCGCCCATAGGGGGGAAGTACGCCATTCGGTTCCTGAGGCGAGAAAATCGGGACGATTATCCGCTAGCCCTTTCCCCATATCGTGCAGGAGCAGATCGGTATAGGGATGAATAGTCTGCTCGGAAATCGCCGCTAATTGATGTTTGCCAGTTTTCAGGGTTTGGATATGGCAGCTAGCGCAGCCCGCACCGTGGAAAAGGCGATCGCCTTTTTGCACCGTGGGATCGTTGACCATCGCTATTGGACGGGCAGGTACGGTCAAACTTTGGGAGTAGAAGGTCGCCGAAACTAACTTTTCATCAGTAATATCATTCTTGCCGCTAGGATCGGGAAATACTGGGTTAGTGATACCCATATCATTAACATAGGCGGCAGCAGTCTGTTGGCGGAGGTTGGGTTGGTTTGCCTTAAGCCCAAATCTTCCCAGTACGGTGGCTTTTTTCTCCACATCCCAGACCATGTTGGGCTTACCTGAAATCCCGTCACCATTTTTGTCTTTAGGATCGGCTAAGTCCAGAATTGTTTTGTCTGCGATCGCTTCTAATAGTCCTAAACCAATGACAGGAGGAGGTAAGCGCAATGAGGTCATTACTTCCTCAGGCAAGGGTTTACCATCAGGGAGCGTAATGGTCGTTTTTGGCGATCGCAATTTGTAGCTCGTTCCATCAGCATATTTGCCTTCGGTCTCTTGCCATTGCAGGTTCACCTCTGCATTGGGCTGATAACCATAGATCGCATGGTCTCGGATTTGTGTACCAATATTGGGTACGGGAACCGCTCCACCTGGTACTTCTGGTTGACCGTGAGCTAAACTCACTCGCACTAAAAGCTGAGACTTCAGCGAAGTGCTGGAGCCGATAATTGGCATCCCCCTACCATTACGAAGGTGGCAACCATTACAGGAAGTATTATTAAACAGGGGACCTAGTCCAGGATTTACTTGGGAAGGAGCGCTGACGAACACATCATTGAAGGTAACATTTGCCTCGCTATGCTTTTTGAGTTCCTCTTCCGTCAAATTAGCCGCAGGATTATCAAAAGCCCTAGAAGTACGATTGACGATCGATGTTTGACCTCCCGATAGGGGATCCAGATTAATCGGGGGGAGTTTTTGATAATCCATCCAAGTTTGAATGCCAATTACGGCGATCGCGATCGCAACGGCTAAGATTAACAATCGGATTACTTGGCTGTGTGACCGTGAAGATAATGTATGCATAGCTATTAAGGAGAATGAACTAACTGAAAAAACACCTAATTACTAAAATCACGTAGCATTTTTTTAATCTCAATATTGTGAAGTTCTTCCTGTCCGATCATCGTTCTGGCAAATTCTTCTAAATAGACACTGGCATCCTTGACAACATCGAGGAGGGTTTTGTAAAGGTTTAACGCTTTTCTCTCATGATTCAAACTCTCCGTCAAAATATCCTCCACGGTGTGTTTGAAGGTCTCTTCAAGAGGAGAGATTCTCAGGCTGGGATGTCCATCTAAACCAGTTAAGATTTCCCCTACCTGCTGAGCGTGCAGAAGGGACTCAGTTGCTTGGGATTTAAAAAAGGCTACGATCGGAATCCGATTTGCTCCCGTCACCATCAAAGCGTAGTGAGTGTAGCGGACGACCCCAGCCAACTCAAATTCCATAATTGAGTTGAGAATATCGTTAGTTGCCTGTAGATCTAGATCTTTCATAATTAATTGATTTAGTGATTAGTTGATTTAGTGATTTAGTGATTTAGTGATTTGGTGATCGGCGCACTCGTAGCGTGCGCCGCAGGTTTTAGCTCTGGCTTTTAATTGTGCTGAGGTACTTAAGTAACGATTAAAGGCTTGATTTCTTTTTCAAAGGTTTCCTTGACGGTTGTGACAGCTTCGATCGCAGCTTTGATTTTTGGTGCAGCCGTAGGATCGGCGATCGCCGTACTAAATGGAGCGGGGATCTGGGCGATCGCATCTAAAGCCGCTTGAATTTCTTTTTCTACACGGGCATCAAGGCTAGGATTAACCTTTGCGATATAGGCACTCAATCCCGATTTACCCGCTGCATGGTTCTCAATGCCTCCAAAATAGACATTCTTCACGCAGAGAATATTATTTCTAAAGTCATTGATGGGATTGGCAAGCGCGTATTGAGACTCAATTGATGCGGGGTCTTTTTTCTTAAAGGGTTCGCCAATTTTCTTTTCAGCAACCTCCGTAGTGCTATCGATAATCCCTTCAATCATTTCCTGAACAGCATCGGGTAAAGAAGGATAGATCGGGTTATTTCCTGCGGTGGCAAAGGAATCGCGATAGGGAGCCTTATCATCAACCCCTTTTACCCAAGCAGTGAGGAGTTTGTTAGCATCCCCATCCAAGACCGTTGCTAAGGCTTGTACATACTCAAACTCTCTGGGCGTAAAATCCGCGATCGCTTTTTTACCGTTCGCCCCAAAGAGAATGAACTCAATCGCGTGGTATCCTTTTTGGCTTTCCTGCAATTTTTGAATGGATTCGGGAGTCAATTTATCATTGCTGTTGAGGATCTTCGCAATATCGCCTTTATCTAAGGGCCATGTATCGATCGCCGCATCAGCACCTAAAGATTTAGCTGGTCCAATGGTAAACGATTCGCTCTGTTCCCAATATACCCTTGCTTCGATCCAAGCATCCTGAGCAGCTTTTAGGTTAGGCTCACTTGGATCCTTCGCTAAAATATCCACCGCTGCTTTCAGATCTTTCGTTTTACTTGTAAACTTCTGATAAGTAGGAATCACTACTTTGTCAGTAAAGTCCACAACGACCTGCTTATCGCTAAATTTTTTGCTGGCAGCAGTAGAAATAGTAGAAGTAGCATTTGAATTACTGGCTACGTCGGTATTGGTCTTGATTGGTTGGGGCGTGCAGGCGATCGCCAAGGCGAAAACAATCAAAGCCAAACTAATTGGCTTAATGAGGGCTTTTAAAAAATTCATATTCTTTAGTCTTGTTACTTTTGCTTGTTACTTTTGCTTGTTATTTAAACGTTATTTGAACGTTACTTTCCATTTGTCAACTACAGACTTTTGGGGCATTAGGCGAAGTATATTAGCTATTTATCGCTGACTCATCGCCATTTATCGCCATAATTTATCTTGGAGTTCTATCGATGGATGCTATCTTTGAATTCCTATCTTTGAGCTTTTAGAAAAGGAAAGATCTGTTTGCCAGCAAGAGAGCGGAAGTAGAACACGATCATTGTGCTCAGAAAAACGCAGTATGCGACGATTTGCGTTGCGTAGAGCTTGTCGGAATAGCCAAACAAAGTAGCTAAGACAATTCCTGGAAATTTATCCGCAGGCAAAATAGAAGAAGTGTCTGTAACTTGACGACCCAAACTAAACCAACTAATTACCTTTTGTGGCGGATCGAGAAATTCATAACTTTGTGTAGCCGTATTAAATACTTTGTCAATGGTATTTGCCAGATCGAAAGCAGCTAAGGATGTCATCACCAATCCAGCTACGATGAGGATCAACACAATCCCTAATACTTGAAAGAAAATACGAATATTGAGTTTTGCTCCAAATCTGAATATGGCTAAGCCGATAGCGATCGCTGCCATAATTCCAAATACACACCCCATTGCTGGTGCATATTGAGCGAGTCCTGATTGTGTTGGATCGGGATTAAATGATCCCGTAACAAATAGAACCGTCTCGGCTCCTTCTCTTAAAACAGCCACAAAAATTAGGGTAAACAGACCCCAACCAACTTTGTTGGCTTCGTTACTACGCAAAGCCTGCTCCACGCTCGCTTGAACCTGAAACCTCAAAGTCTTTGCCTGTTGTGTCATCCAGATCAGCATCCAACTCAACATCACGATCGCGGCAAGTGAAAAAATCCCTTTACACAAATAATAAATAGTGCCGCTAAAGCCACCAATTAGCTTCTGGGCGATCGCTCCCATCACACTACTAACAAAAAGCCCTGCGAGCGCTCCCAAGTAAACCCATTTGTTGAGAAATGATTGATTGGCTTTACTCAAATACGCCAGCACAATCCCTACAACCAGAGTTGCTTCAGTTCCTTCCCTTAAAACAATTAAGAAGGTTGGCAGAGCCGAGCTAAAATCCATGATTTTACCTTTGTGATTTATTTTTGTGATTTATTTGCGTTTGTTAATTGGGATTTTGCGGTTGTTGATTATCTTTGATTATTTATCTTCAATGGTAACCAAGCTTTTGATCAATCCTAGCTCTTCAGCCGAAATTGCTTTCTTGGTTACTAGGTCATCAATAGTTTTGTAGGGTCTCGCGGCTTGAATGCGTTCTGAGAGCGAAGGCTTGGTGCCAGGAAGCTCCAATTTATCTAACTCGGCAATGGGAGCAGTATTGATATTAATCTTTAACTTGCTATTACTCTTTTCAGGAGCGGCGGCGGGGGGGCTAGTAGGATTATTTGCTGGATTATTGGCTTGCTTAGGGGCTTCAGCACAAGCCGTAACTGTGAGTAAACCCGCTATTAGCATGGGGATTTCACGTTTGAGTAACCCTCTAGACAACTTATTCAACATTAGGAAAATTTAAGTTAGTAATAATTATTCTCAATTAGGTTGACAGAAATTTGCTTGTTTGTCAATCACTATCAGGAACTACTATCAATAAATTGGCGATGCCTACAAGAAAATATGCTATCCCAAAGCAAAAAAGCTTTATTCTAGAGAACCTGCTACTAGACTCGCCTGCATGAATGTATCTTAAATCTCTACACATCAAGCAATTTCGCAACTACGTTGACCAAGAAGTATCCTTCACCGCCCCCAAAACGGTGATCGTTGGGAATAATGCTCAAGGTAAATCAAACTTGCTTGAGGCGGTTTTGCTACTAGCAACTTTGCGATCGCATCGCGTTAGTAAAGATCGCGATTTAGTAAAAAACGGATCGACAATCGGCGAAATTCGGGCAATTTGTCAACGCTCAAGATTGCCTGAAAGCTATCCCGTTGAGCTAGAGATGCAAATGCGAGCCAGTGGTAAACGTACTCTGAGGGTAAACGGCGTTAACCAAGCAAGACATTTAGATTTTTTGGGGAATGTCAATGCTGTAATGTTTTCTAGCCTCGATCTCGATTTAGTGCGTGGCAGTCCCGAAAGTCGACGCAATTGGCTAGATACAGTTTTAATTCAGTTAGAGCCGATTTATATCAATCTTTTGCAGCAGTACAATCAGGTGTTACGACAGCGCAATGCCTTGCTGAAGTCAATTAAACAGGGGCAAATCCAGTACGAAGCTCAACAAATGGCGCTTTGGGATGCCCAACTTGTAACGACGGGGACGCGCTTAATCAGGAGGCGATCGCGATTATTGGAGAGATTAACCCCGATCGCTAGACATTGGCATCAAGCCATTAGTGGAGGGAGCGAGTATTTAGAAATTACATACTTACCTAAATTTTCCTTTACCCCAACCGATCTAGTCGAAAATATTCATCAGTCTTTTTTTGAGGCGATATTGCAAAAAAACATCATCGAGCAACATCAAGGCACTAGCTTAGTTGGTCCCCATCGAGACGAGGTTTCGCTGACAATTAATGCAACTTCGGCAAGAGAATATGGCTCCCAAGGTCAGCAAAGAACGCTCGTACTAGCGCTAAAACTGGCTGAGTTAGAATTGCTAGAATCGGTGATTGGCGAACCGCCGCTATTATTATTAGACGATGTTCTTGCCGAACTCGATCTGCAACGTCAAGATCATCTTTTAAATGCGATCGGTAACCGAGTTCAAACAATAATTACTACGACACATCTCGGATCCTTTGACGCTCAGTGGTTAAAATCTGCCCGAATTTTTCAAGTAGCAACGGGTGAAATTTCATCTTAACAAACTCACAAAATAAGCTTGCAATGCAAGCTTATTTTGTGAGTTATTCTTCGTCATCAGCGCCAACTTGACGCAGATGAATATGTTTGCGTCCAAGCCGAATTTCTAATTCGTCCCCTGCCTGTAGCCCCATGAGTTGTGTATAAGCCGAGCCAATTAATAGGTTGCCATTTTTCTGAACGCTGACACGATAACTTGCGCTGCGTCCACCTTTACCGCTACCTTTCGCCTCAAGCTCAACACCATCAGCCTCCATCAAGGCATTATAAAACTTCATTAGATTTACGCGAGCTTGATTGTTTTTTGTGATAGTTGCATATCCACAAGCTTTAGCTTTTTCTTCTTTTGACAGATGTTCTAGTTCTTTGACTTTCTGTAACAATGCATCACCAGAGAGTTGAACTGGTTGTTTAACCTTTGCCATTTGTTCTTAATAGTTTAATATTTGCTAGCTATACATCAGTATGTAAGATGATTGTACT
Organism: Pseudanabaena sp. 'Roaring Creek'; assembly: GCF_001402795.1. Lineage (GTDB taxonomy): Bacteria > Cyanobacteriota > Cyanobacteriia > Pseudanabaenales > Pseudanabaenaceae > Pseudanabaena. The sequence goes on along the minus strand of NZ_LIRE01000130.1, from coordinate 247 downwards.
ATTAGTCAAATTTTTTTGCCATTACATATAAGTAAAACTAAGTAAAACATTTTCTATTTGTTTTTACAGATAACTGTTATCCATATATCTATCCATAGATCATTACTTAGATTGAGAAACGATAAGTTATGATTGGGTTATTATAGTTGTTTTAAATAACTTGTAGACGGGCTTCGACTTCGCTCAGCCCTCGGTGTAAGCTAGCTGAGCGAAGTCGAAGCTGTAGTTTTTATTTGAATTATCTATA
>NZ_LIRE01000129.1 GCF_001402795.1 Pseudanabaena sp. 'Roaring Creek' | reverse complement strand
TATAGCAGTAGCCAGTTATGTTAGGACAAAAACAAAACCCAGAAGAGTGTTGCGGCGCTTCGCGCCGCAACACTCTTCTGGGTTTTATGTCTTAACTTATTTAGCTATAGGTGGCGCAAAGCTTCGCCATATTTTGTGCTATCACATTTAACGAAAGCCATAAATCACGCTCTACGACGCAAAAATGTTAAAAGCTTCTCAAAACCTACTGGTAATGGGGCGATATTGGTAATTATGTCACCTGAAACGGGATGTGTAAAAGTAAGCTTCCAAGCATGGAGAGCCTGCCCTGCCAGATATTGCGAGGTTTCCTTATTGGGATAACCATATATGGGATCGCCAGCGATCGCCCAGCCCATATAGGCGGAATGCACCCGAATTTGATGGGTACGCCCTGTCTCTAGGTCGAATTTTACGAGGGTGTAATTTCCTAAACGTTCGCTAATTTGCCAATGGGTAATCGCTTTACGACCATCTTCAACCACTGCCATTTTTTTGCGATCGCTTTTATGCCGAGCGATCGCCGCATCAACTATTCCCGATTCGCTTTTAGGAACACCGCGCACAATACCTAAATACTCGCGCCTTGCCGTTTTCGCTTGAATCTGTGCTTGCAAATCCTGATGGGCGCGATCGTTTTTTGCCACTACCATCGCGCCACTAGTATCCTTATCTAAGCGGTGAACAATTCCTGGTCGTTGAGTTCCATTTATCCCCGAAAGCTCTTGACAATGCGCTAGGAGAGCATTAACTAACGTTCCATCACTATGCCCCGCCGCAGGATGGACTACCAGTCCCGCAGGTTTATTAATCACGATTAAATGTTCGTCTTCGTAGAGAACCTCTAAGGGAATATCTTGCGCCACAATATCAAGGGCGACTGAGGCGGGAGTAATTAACTGAATACGATCGCCTGCTTTGATTAAATTCTTTTTGTTATCGCAGAGAATATCATTAATGGTGACATAGCCCTCATCAATTAAGGATTGAATACGCGATCGCGATAGCTCATTCAGGTGTTGAGATAAAAAGAGATCGATCCGCTGGGACTTTTCTAAATGCGCTGGAACTTCGATCAAGTTAAGATGCTCTTTTGTGGAAGTAATTTCTGAATCCATAAACATCAAGGTTGTATATTCCCATCATTATAATTTTTATAATTTTTGATATTGCCAATCATGAAAAAGGTTCTCATTTTGGGCGGCACGGGTGATGCGGTTAAACTCGCCGCTAAACTGGACAATATCGCTGAAATCGAAGTAATTAGCTCGCTGGCAGGTCGTACAAACAAACCAGCGGCTTTAGTCGGTCAAGTCCGTATTGGTGGATTTGGGGGTGTCGAAGGGCTAGCCAATTATTTACAGGACAATGCGATTGATTTTCTCATTGATGCCACGCATCCCTGTGCGGGGCAAATAACCTGTAATGCCGCGATCGCCGCTCGGAAGGTCAATATTTCGCACCTCATGCTAGTGCGACCACAATGGGAAAAAACAGAGGGCGATCGCTGGATCGAGGTAGAAAGCGTTGAAGCTGCTGCCAAAGCGATTCCCACATCCTTGCATCGTGTATTTATTACATCGGGCAGACAGCAACTAGAGCCATTTTTACAGCGATCGCTTATTTACCCAGAGATGTGGTATTTGATTCGGTCGATCGATCCGCCCGATCTCCAGTTACCCAATAGCCAAGTCCTGCTCGATCGCGGTCCCTTTAGTTTAGATCGAGAACGACAATTACTACAGGATCTGCGGATTCAGGCGATCGTCAGCAAGAATAGTGGTGGCGAAGCAACCTATGCCAAGGTCATTGCGGCAAGGGAGCTAGGGCTACCGATCGTCATGGTGCAACGTCCCGTCATGCCTGAAGGCAACAAGGTTACATCGATCGCCGAAGCGATCGCGTGGCTACGCCTGTTCTAAAAATCTAAGGTTAAAGCGATCGCAAAGCGGAGTTATACCAAATCACACAATGGCTACACCATTTTGTGATTTTATAGCTATAGCTAAATAAGTTAAGACATAAAACCCAGAAGAGTGTTGCGGCGCTTCGCGCCGCAACACTCTTCTGGGTTTTGTTTTTGTCCTAACATAACTGGCTACTGCTATA
>NZ_LIRE01000012.1 GCF_001402795.1 Pseudanabaena sp. 'Roaring Creek' | reverse complement strand
GGTTTTAAGTTTACTTATGCCTAGCTACTTAATTAATTGATGGTTTGCAAATATCGGGGCATACCTGATTTTGCAGTAGAGACTATGGTGCATCGATAACAGGAGATCCTTTACTGTTACAATTAACTCAGAAATATATCTACATAACTCTTCTATTTAGAAATATGTCATTACTGCTTACATCTCCCTTTTTCGCGCCCATTGTCTATGCGACGATCGCAGGTGCATATTTACTGGTAATCCCCCTGTTAGTGCTCTTTTATTTCAAAGCACGTTGGTACAAAACAGGTTCTCTAGAAAGAGTATTTCTCTGCTTTTTAGCCTTTTTCTTCTTTCCTGGACTATTATTACTATCCCCATTCTTTAATTTTCGTCCTCAAGCAAGAGCCGTTTGAGATTAGGTCGCAATCTTAAAGATAAAATCTTAAATATCTTACCTTTAAGATTTTATTTTTAAGATGATTAAGCCCATGATCGTCAGATTTCAGTCAATAGCGGGAGATATAGGGAGAATTTACTAATTGTCCTTCCCGATTCTCAAGTCTTAAGTAGATGTTCATGATTAATTACACATCCAAACCTGTAAAGTTGCGCCCCACAGGGGCGTAACTTTACAGGTTTGGGTAATTTATGCACAAGTACTTATGTAAACGCTAATTTGTCTAAATTTTAACTAGATGACAACTATTTCTTAACCTTTATTTCTTAACCTTTTCTTCTGGAAGGAAGCCCTTAGAGATTAAAACTATGCGCCGTATTGATGCCATAGCGATTATGGTAGCTTTTTTTGGATTTGGTGGTTTCGCCTTTGGGATGTTTCGAGCCTATGGTTTCGATACAACCAATGCAGGGGTATGGAGCCAAGTGGTTTTAGTTGGTGTTTTAATAGCTTGGATTTCGACCTATGTATTTCGAGCCGTTACGCAAACTATGACCTATAACCAACAGCTTGATGATTACAAAAAAGCAGTTTTGGCTAAGCGCTTAGAGGAAATGTCACCTGAGGAGCGGAATGTTTTACTTGCAGAAGTAGAGGCAGAGCATCAGTTAGGTCGACAAGTTCAACCAATAGATCAAAAAGCCGTCAAAGATGAATGAATCAGCGATCGCCTTACTACTCACTGTTTCATCCGAAACCTCTCGCAAAGCGAATTAGTTCTTTTGGTTTCCCAAGAGATTTGGGAGAACGCTTTCAGATAGTCCAGAAGTGGCTGTATTTTGCCAGTGATGGGGAACCATCAAATTTAATTGCTGAAGCGCAATTTTTGCATGATATTTTTGTTGATATTTTAGGGTATAAGTCTCCTTTTGAGACTAGTGGTGGTGCGTGGGAGCTAGAATTACACCCCAATCCTGCCCTTGGTTTTTTTACCGAAACCTCAGTCAATGTAATTGCCGAAGTTAGGGTTAATACGGCGGAAGAGGGAGCAATCGTTAAACCCGAACCAGAGTATGAAACAACTGAATGGCTGATTGTTTTAGATTATCGAGAAATTTGTCTTTACCACCGTGACGTATCGAGTTTGTTCTGTCAGCGATTTTCTTGGGAGTCTTTGGCGGATTTAGATCAGTTTAAGGCTTTTTATTTTTTGCTGTCGCGACGAACTTTACTTAGGGGAATTGCAAATAGTGAAGAACGATCGCGAACTACCCATTTACTAGAGGAGTCACACCAACTCGAATCGGAATTTCTCAAAAATTTTTACAGTCACTTCTACAAAATTCGCAGTCAGTTAATTAAGGATTTCCGCTATCGGTTGCAATTGTTAGCCCATCCTTCTCAGTCCGTACAAACCAATCTCCAAATCAAGGCGGAAGATGCGATCGCGATCGCTATTTATCAAGCCCAAAAATTATTAAACCGCATCTTATTTATCGCTTACTGCGAAGACCGACAGCTATTACCCACCAATTTAATTAAGGATGCCTATGAATTTGTAAATCCCTATATCGAGCAACCAATTTGGGAAAACTATAAAGCAATATTTGGTTGGGTACAAAATGGTAATGCTAATTATTCCATGCCAATCAATGCTTACCCATCGGGGCTATTCGCGAGCGATCCCATTCTAGATCGGGCTTTATTTGTGGGTGATGAATTATGCCGTCAGATTAAAGAGATTACCCGTTTTGACTTTTGTGAAGATATCACCCGTCATATCCTTACCTGTCTTTTTGATGAATCGATCAAGGAATTATCACAATATCGTAAAGATCTGAGCAATCTCAGTAAACGTCGCATTCCCAAATTGCCTTGTAAAGCGATTTTGCAAAGTGAATCGGTAATTCGGGTTTTGAAACAGCACCTATCTATATCCAAGATTCCTCGTGAGGGCGATCGCCGATTCACTCAAGATACTCTAGCCTATTGCCAAGAATATCAAGAGCGTTTATTAAAGGTTAAAGTTTTGCATCCCAAGTGTGGGGCTGGGGTATTTCTGGTCACTGCCTTAGAGTTTTTGCTGTCCGAACACGAGCGCATCTATCATTTATTAACCAAGTTTACCAATGATGTCGAATCGATCGCCTATACAACTCCTGCGGAGACGATCGCCCATATTTTGCAACATAATCTATTTGGCTGTGATGTTGTGGAAGAGTCTATCGAAATCACGCGCCTTTCCCTCTGTTTGCGATCGCTAGAAATCTACGTCTATTTGCCAAATTTTGAGCAGAATATTCAGCTAGGCGATATCTCAGCCTGTGATTTTGGGGCAGAATTTAATGCGGCAAATGAGCGTGGTGAAGTGGTAATTCTCAAATAAAAGCCCTGCGAAGCAGGGCTTTTATTTGAGTCTAGGCTTCGTAGGCTTCTAGAGGTAGGCAAGAACAGACAAAATTGCGATCGCCATAGGCATTATCAATCCGTCCAACGCTCGTCCAGAACTTATGTTCCTTTAGCCAAGGTGCGGGATAGGCAGCTTGTTGACGGGTATAGGGGTGAGCCCATTGGTCGGCTAAGAGAGATTCCGCCGTATGTGGCGCATTTTTGAGGGGATTATCAAGTTTATCGAGATCGCCAATGGAGATCGCCTTGACTTCTTGCTTAATTGCGATCATCGCCTCACAGAAGCGATCGAGTTCCGCTTTCGACTCGCTCTCCGTCGGCTCGATCATCATCGTTCCCGCGACTGGCCATGACATGGTGGGTGCATGGAAACCATAATCCATCAAGCGCTTTGCCACATCATCCACCTCAATCCCTGCGATCGCCTTGCAATCATGCAGATCGATAATACATTCATGGGCAACAAAACCATTTTTACCCTTATAGAGAATTGGATAATGGGGAGCAAGGCGATGCGCCATGTAATTAGCATTCAAAATCGCCACTTCTGTTGCCAATTTGAGTCCCTTCGCTCCCATGAGAGCGATATATACCCATGAGATCGTCAGAATACTGGCACTCCCCCAAGGAGCCGCCGAAATCGTCGTTTGATCGGGATCATCCGTAAAAGGATGTTTTGGTAAAAATGGTACTAGCTGCGGTGCGACGCAAATTGGTCCCATTCCAGGACCGCCGCCTCCGTGGGGGATACAAAAAGTCTTATGCAAATTCAAGTGGCAGACATCCGCACCGATATCTCTTGGACGACAAAGCCCAACTTGGGCATTCATGTTTGCGCCATCCATATAGACCTGTCCACCGTAATAGTGAATGGTGTCACAGATATCCTTAATCGATTCTTCAAATACGCCGTGGGTTGAAGGATAGGTAATCATGAGAGCAGCAAGTTCGTACTGATGCTTTGCGGCTTTTTCTTTCAGGTCATTGACATCAATATTGCCTTCCCGATCGCAATTTACTGTGACCACCTTCATCCCAGCCATAACGGCGCTAGCAGGATTAGTCCCATGGGCTGAAGTCGGAATGAGGCAGATATGGCGATTGGTTTGTCCGCGATGGAGATGATATTCGCGAATAGTCAGCAGTCCTGCATATTCTCCCTGAGAACCTGCATTCGGCTGAAGCGACACTCCCGCGAAACCAGTGATTTCCGCCAGCCAAGTTTCTAATTGTTGAAAAAGAATTTGATAGCCTTGAGTTTGTTCTAATGGCACAAAGGGATGAATGTTCCCAAATTCAGCCCACGTAACGGGAAGCATTTCTGAAGTGGCGTTTAACTTCATCGTGCAGGAGCCGAGGGGAATCATTGATGTTGTTAAGGATAAATCCTTCGCTTGCAAGCGATAGATATAACGGAGCAGTTCTGATTCAGAATGATAGGAATTGAATACGGGATGAGTGAGATAGGAGGAATTACGGATTAGGGAATTGGGAATTGGGAATTGGGAATTGGGAATTGGGGATTGGGAATTAGATATTTTCTCGCTAGCAAAAATTTCGATCAGATCGGTTAAATCTTGTTTGGCGACGGTTTCATCTAAACTAATGGCGATCGCCCCATCTTCAAAGTAGCGTAAGTTAATTTGCTTGGCAGCGGCTCGGATTCTAACTTCATTCATTGAGAGTCCGTTTAACTCTATCCGAATCGTATCGAAGAAAGAGTGATGCGTAACGGTATGTCCTAAATTCTCTAAGGCTCCAGCAAGGGTCGAAGCTAAGAGATGTACTCGCTGGGCAATCCGCTTTAACCCTGATGCGCCGTGATAGACCGCATACATACTCGCCATGATCGCCAACAAAACTTGCGCTGTACAAATGTTGCTGGTTGCTTTGTCTCGACGAATATGCTGTTCGCGGGTCTGTAGAGCTAAACGTAGGGCGGGACGACCATGGACATCTTTAGAAATGCCGATCATGCGTCCTGGCATTTGTCGTTTGTAGGCATCCTTTGTCGCCATATAAGCAGCATGGGGACCACCATAGCCCAAGGGAACGCCAAGCCTCTGGGCACTCCCGATCGCAATATCAGCCCCTAACTCGGCGGGAGCTTTAATCAAAGTAAGCGCTAGTAAATCGGCGGCAACGATCGCTAAGCCACCGCGATCGTGAATTTGCTGAATACATGGGCTGTAGTCATAAATCGCGCCATCGCTAGCAGGATATTGCAGCAAAATGCCAAAGTAACTCTCATCAAATATAAATTCGTCATGTTTGGCAATTTCCACTTCAATCCCTAAGGGAATTGCGCGGGTTTTCACAACAGCGATCGTTTGCGGATGACAATCAGCCGATACAAAGAATTTATTACCTTTGTTCTTGGCAAGTCCTGCCGCCATTGTCATTGCTTCAGCCGCCGCTGTTCCTTCATCTAAAAGCGAAGCATTGGCAATCTCTAAACCCGTCAGATCGATAATCATGGTTTGGAAGTTTAGTAGGGCTTCCAAACGTCCTTGAGCGATTTCAGCTTGGTAGGGAGTGTACTGGGTATACCACCCTGGATTTTCTAAAATATTGCGCTGAATAATTGGTGGCGTGATGCAGTTGTAATAGCCAGTACCGATATAAGATCGCCAAACTTGGTTTTTTGAGGCGATCGCTTTCAATTCCTGTAGCAACTCGTATTCCCCACGCGCTTCCCCCAATTGCAATGGCTGCCTAGTGCGAATAGCCTTAGGAACGGTCTTGTCGATCATTTCATCGAGAGATTCACAACCGATCGCAGCAAGCATCTGCTGAATCTCTGCGGAGGTTACACCGATATGACGGCGAATAAAACTATCAGTTGGGGCAAGTGCATCATTACTGAGGCAATCTGCAATGAGGCAATTTGCTAAGTAGTCGGTATGGTTGGGATTTGGGGAAAGGGCTGGAACCCTCGATTCTTCTATTTTTGTGGTTTCGGCGATCGAAGAATCTTGGGCGGTCACGGTGAGCGAAGGTTCCAACATAGATTTGTAGCTTGGGTAAATATGTCTATGCTATTACAAATTTATTACAAAGTGTTAAGCATTACTTACAACTGGTTTGTGGAAGTGCCCTCCGAAGGGGGCGCTTCCACAAACCAGTTAGGATTGCTTTAGATCTGTATAATCTTCATCACCATCGGTATTTATATCTTGTGCATATCTGGCTCTAACAGACAAAATTACTTCCGCGATTGCTCCTAACTCATCCAAACCACAGTTATCCCAAACCATATTTAAGACTTTTTATGCAGATCGATGTAAAACTAAAACGGCAGAAACTAGGTAAGAAATTTTCTTGGACTCCATACCTATTTCTATTACCCGCGATCGCTTTTCTTGGTCTAACTTCATTTTTACCAGTATTACAAGCAATATATCTGAGTTTTACTGATTATGATTTTGTCGGCAGCCCAACCTTTACTGGGTGGCGCAACTATATAAACCTTTTCAAAGATCAAACCTTCTGGAAAACCCTAGGTAACACCCTCACCTACTTAATATTTGCAGTTCCGAGCCTAGTTGTTTTACCTCTATTCTTAGCAATATTAGTCAATCAAAAATTACGCAGTATTAATTTTTTTAGAGCAATTTATTACTTCCCAGTAATTGTTTCTGTGGTCGTGGCAGGAATTGCTTGGAAGTGGGTTTACGCCCAGAATGGAATCTTAAACTATTTTCTTTCGGCGATCTCATTTCAATCTGTAACAATTCCTTGGCTTACCGATCCGAAAACCGCTATCTTTGCCATTATCGCCGTAGTTGTATGGCGAGGTGTTGGCTACTATATGGTAATTTATCTGGCGGGATTGCAGGCAATCCCTGCCGACTTGTATGAGGCGGCAGCAATTGATGGATCTGACGGTTGGCAAAAGCATTGGGATATTACCATTCCGCTAATGAAGCCATATATTATTTTAGTGGCAGTAATTTCTGCGATTGGGGCAATGAAAGTCTTTGAAGAAGTTTATATCATGTCTCAAGGTGGCCCTGCGAATAGTACTAAAACCGTTGTTTACTATTTATATGACAAAGGTTTTACCAGTTTAGAAATGGGATATGCATCGGCGATCGGAGTATTTTTATTTCTAATCATCTTTATTATTTCAATCCTAACCTTTAAATTTATTAATCCCGCTAAGGTAATTACCTAAATACCTCAGCATAATTAAAATATTGTCTCTCTTGACAATATTACTCATGTTTGCAACCTATGTCTAAGACTATTTCTAAAACTATTTCTAAAACTATTTATTCTCTACTATTTCTATTTTGTATTTCTTTGGCGATCGCTCCTTCAGCATTCTCTGAAGATCGACAAACCACTATCTCCAAAACAAATCTAGATTTTCAATCCCAATTTTCGCGTCATTTAGCTCAAAATTTGCAGGAGGCAAAATCTGAGGGTTGTTTTGTTTTATACGACCTCAAACGCGATCGCTATATTCGCTACAACTCCCTCCACTGTCAAAAGCGCTATATTCCTGCCTCAACCTTTAAAATTTTTAATTCATTGGTTGCCCTTGAGACCAAGGCGATCGCCGATGAAAATACCGTAATTCCTTGGAATGGAGTTAGTAATCCATCCTTTCCCGATTGGAATCAAGACCAAACCATGCGGACAGCTTTTAAGCGATCGGTAGTTTGGTTTTATCAAGACTTAGCGCGACGCGTTGGCAAGGAGAGGATGGCGAAGTATATTCAAGCTGCTGACTACGGCAATCAAAATATAGAAGATAAAATTGATACTTTTTGGTTGAAAGGTAAACTAAGGATTTCGCCTGAGGAGCAGATTAAGTTTTTAGTCAAACTATACAAAGACGATTTGCCCTTCTCTCCTGCGGTGATAAATACAGTTAAGGACATCATGGTTATCGAGCGTCAAGAAAATTACACCCTTCGAGGTAAGACTGGCTGGGGCATTAATGTTGATGGATTGCAAAATATTGGTTGGTACGTCGGTTATATAGAAAGAGATAATAACGTCTATTTCTATGCTTTGAATATGACAAATCAAGATCCAAAGTTTGACATGATCCCCATTCGCAAAAAGATTTTATTTGATACCTTGAGAGATTTACAACTCGTTGAATAGAAAAGAGCCGCGCAAAGCGCGGCTCTTTTCTAGAAAGAATATTCCAAGATATTTTTATTAATTATGAATAGAAAAAGCCAGAAATCATCCCAAAGATCATCCCAAAGATCATTATTTAATATCCTGAAAAATATTCCTCAATTTATGCTTTTAATCGCGATCGCCACTGTAACGGTATTTCCTTTACTCTGGCTCGTGAGTACCGCCTTTAAGTCGCCCACAGAAAACATTTTCCAATCCGTCCCGCAGCTATTGCCTTCCCAGCCCACGTTGGAAAATTTTATCAAGGTCTGGCAAAACTCTCGATTCGATCTTTATCTTTGGAATAGTTTTTTTGTTTCCAGCATCACCGTCATTCTTAATCTTCTATTCTGCTCCCTTGCCGCATTCCCGCTGGCGAGACTGGAATTTAAAGGAAGAGATCCTATCTTTTGGGCGATCGTGGGAACGACCATGATCCCCTTTCAAATTACGATGATCCCCCTATATATCTTGGCAGTACAGTTAAATCTAAAAAACACCTATGCGGGTTTAATTTTTCCCTACGTAATTTCGGCTTTTGGGATCTTTCTATTGCGTCAAGCCTTTCAAAGCGTACCCAAAGAAATGGAAGAAGCAGCAAGAATGGATGGTTGTTCGAGTTTAGGGATTTGGTGGCACATTATGTTGCCAGCGGCATATCCCGCATTAACTACCCTAGCCGTGTTTACTTTTGTGGCAATGTGGGGCGATTTTCTATGGCCATTAGCGATCGTGGATAAGGCTGAGCTATATACCCTACCGCGCGGAATCGCCAGTCTTGCCAGTGCTTTTTCTGAGGATTGGCGTTTAATCGCCGCAGGTTCGGCAATTTCTATGGTGCCTGTAGCGATCGTGTTTGTATTTCTCCAACGCTATATCATTCCTACAGAAGCGAGTGTAGGCGTTAAGGGGTAAGGCGGCGCTTCGCGCCGCCTTACCGCCTTACCTATTTTGTACTTGTTATTAGTCCGTACTTAGGTTAGTTTATGATGCGTAAGATATGGATTTAAAATTTAACCTAGATTTAATATTTTATTGAATATTTTATTTAATATTTTGAGTAGCCTTGCCCCATAGCCCGTTCCATAAATTCAGCATTTAAGGGAAGCAATCCGCACGTCAGCAACCCCGCACTGAAGTGACGGGGCTTCTAGCCAAAAGCTAGGAGCCGTGCTGACCAGCCAAAGTCTTAACTGACTACGTTATTTAGGTCACGACACCTCGGAATGCGTGCTAGTTCCCCGCACTGTCGTTTGCAATTAAACAGTTCTAAGGT